>JAYSOL010000355.1:0-2486 GCA_043723045.1 Gammaproteobacteria bacterium
TGACCGGCCGGATTTTCCGTGGATGTTTTCCCCCACCGCGCCCGACGCGCAGAACCGCTGGCAGCCATGGATCACGCTCATCGTGGTGCCAAAAGCGGAGGCACAAATTCAAATGCCGGACGCCACACGACCACTGCCGCGGATCACCTGCCCGCTCGCGGAACTGCCCTCCCTAGCTGCGGCCTGGGCCTGGGCGCACGCCCAAGTCGCACAGGGAGCGGGAAATCTCGATACCGAGACTTTGCTACGCAGCGGCCCACGATCACTATCGCGCCTGATCGCCGCGCGCCGACTCGAACCGCTGACCTCGTATGTCGCGTGTGTGGTACCCACCTATGAGGTGGGTCGCAAGGTGGGCCTCGGTGAGACCCTGACCGACGCGGAGTTGGGGGCCCTTACGCCAGCCTGGCCTGAGCCTGTGGGCTCGGATCCTAATGCGCACGTTTTGTTACCGGTGTATTACCACTGGGAATTTGTGACGAGCGAGCAGGGAGATTTCGAATCCCTGGCACGACTCATGACGCCCCAGCCGGTGCCGGACGACGTGGGTGAGATGACGATAGACACCTCGCGTCCAGGTTGGGGCTTGCGGTCCGCGTCAATGTCGGGCGATCCGACAGCCGCGCTGCAAATGGAGGGTGTATTGCGGCCGCTCGGCAGCACCATCGCGGCCTGGCCCGCCAACGCGCAGAGCGACTTCCGCAATCGGCTCCGTGACGTCCTCAATACGCCGCAAGCGCGGACAGATCAGGGCGAACTCGTACCCTTGATCGGCCCGCCCGTGTACGGGCAATGGTACCCACGTGTAACGGCGGTGCCGGCCGATGGCCTGGACCCTATCTGGCTGCGCAAATTGAATTTGCAAGTAGAGCACCGCATTGCTGCTGGCTTGGGTGCCCTGGTGGTGCGCTTTGAGCAGGAAGCTCTGGTGGCGGCAGCATGGGAGCAACTGGCGGCGTGGGCACAAGAAAACCAGAGGCGCCAACGTCAGCAACTGGCCGAAGAGGTGCAGGCTGCGATGCGCGCGCGTCTGGCGGCGACTGCCGCAGGCAATATATCGGCACGCTCGATGTTGACGGTTGAACGTGACGCCGCTTTGCTTCGGATCACGCGCCGCGGTACTGCCGCTGCCAAGAGATTCGCACCGCGCACGTCCGACCCGTTTGAGTGAAGCGTAACTGTTGACAAATTATGGAACGGATCTGACATGGCTTTTCCAATCGCAATTGACGCCACTGCACTGACCAGTACGCAGTTTCTGATCTCCGGGATCACGGGATGGCTAGAAACGAAGTCCGTCCAAACCGTGCAATTGAATCCGGGGAAATACGATTTTCAAACCCCGGGGCTCACTACGAGCTGGGGGTTTGAAGTCACGGCAGACGGGACGATTCAATACGATTCTGAGCTCGACATAGGGCATCCAGACCTTCCGGGCTTTCTCCAAGGTCGCAACACACCGAAGATTACCTTGGTCGGCTACGCCATTGAGCTTGATGCCACGGCGCTAGGTATTAGCACTTTCCACCTCCTCTCCGTCACCAGCTGGCTCAGCACTCGCGAGGTGCATACCCTGATCTTGCTACCCGCCGATTATCAGTTCGTGCAGCGGAACGGCGTCGTGGTGGCGGCCGACTTCCAAGTCAAAGTTGGGGGCACCGTCGATTATGCGGTGATCCATGACACCACCAACCCAGACCTTCCGGGCTTTCTCCAGGGTCGCAACACGCCGAAGCTCACCTTGGTCGGCTACGCCATTGAGCTTGATGCCACGGCGCTAGGTATCAGCACTTTCCACCTCCTCGCCATCACCGACTGGCTCAGCGCTCGCGAGGTGCATGCCCTGCGCCTGCTACCCGCCGATTATCAGTTCGTGCAGCCATCGGGGTTAGTCACGGGCGGTGTTTTTAAAGTCACGGCGGGGGGCATAATTGATTACGATCCTGCCTTCGACGTAAGCCAGGAAGGTGTGCTTGCCAAGTGTGGGCGAGGTTGCATACGCATTATATCGGCCCGCTTTGCGATCAATGTGGACGCTCGCCAGCTTACTTATTCCCAGTTCATGCTGCCCGGGATAAGCGCCGACTGGGTCAGCGCAAGGGATTTGCAGACATTTCGCCTGCCACCGGGGCGCTACAACGTCCAGTACGCGATTGACAAAGCGGACTTCACGTTCTTAGTTACCGCCGACGGCAAAATTGACTACGCCCCGGATCTGGACGTGAATGCGGGCGGATTTCTGACGGGCCGGGGCGGCACGACGCTAGCACTGGCCGGCTACGCAATTGCGGTCGACGCGCGGGGGCTGTCTAACCCTGAATTCCTCCTAGCGGGGGTCATTGCCGACACGGTTAGCACGCAAAGTGTTCAAGCCTTTCGTCTATTGCCCGGTGCCCATTTTGTATCATATGGACACGGGCCTTCGGGTTTCAGTTTTTCGGTCACACCACAGGGAGCAGTACAGTACGACGTTAATGTTGAATCTT
>JAYSOL010000356.1:0-15002 GCA_043723045.1 Gammaproteobacteria bacterium
TATTCTTACAGCAACGATAAGAAACAAGGAGATCATGTTTATGGAAACCAATATTGAATTGCACGGCAAGCCATGCCAAATCCGCTTGAGCAAAGCGGCGGAGAAAGCACTTGTAAATTTGAGTTCGCCATTGCTTGTCGAGATGGAAGTCACCCTGGCCTGTATGGTTAAGAAGCAGGTACACTTTCGTGAAAACCAGACAAATAGTGACGCCGTTGCCGTAACCGATCGCCTTCAGGTATGCGTCACTTCTGGCGAACATTGTTCAGCCACTTCGTCCGGCAAAGAGCGGCCGAGTGGCACACTGCCGCCCATAACCAACTGGGGCGCACTGATCCCCAAGTGGCTTAATATCGACTATCGCTCGGGTAAGTGGGCCGGAGATTTCGGGTACGCCAAACTGTAGAATCCGGTGCCGTTAGCTGTTGCAGCAGCCTGTCGACATGATCATGCATCACGTCTTCAATGATGTCATGCGGTAAGTGCGCCTG
Organism: Gammaproteobacteria bacterium; assembly: GCA_043723045.1. GTDB lineage: Bacteria > Pseudomonadota > Gammaproteobacteria > Acidiferrobacterales > UBA6901 > JANNJF01. The sequence goes on from JAYSOL010000356.1 coordinate 492, forward strand.
CTTCGCTGCGGCGCCAGCGCAGGCAGACGTTGCAAAGCCGCTTGGAATATACCTGGAAGAGCGGCGAGTAGCGTGCGTAGGGTGGGCATCGCCCACCCTACGTAACTATGTACCAGAGGCGCGCGCAATGCCCTCGATTTCGAGCAACAACTCGGTGCGGCAGATGTCCGCCTGCAGGGTCAGGCGCGGCACGCGCGGGTCGATCACCTTATCCAGACTGCGCTGCACCAGCGCCAGATGCCGCGGATCGCGGATGTAAATCTTCAGCCGCTGCAGGCTGTCCAAGCCGGCAAACGCCACGCCTTCCTCGCGCACGGTGCTGTCGATCAGGACACGCAGGTTATTCAACGTCTCCTCCACCTGCGATGGCACATCGCCCGGATGCAGCGACTGGTGGCCGACGATGCTGGCGGTGCCGGAAATATAAAGACTGTAGTCATCGCCCCAGCGCTTGAGCGTGGCGCGCGCAAAGGACGGGCTCTTCGGCCCGTATTGCGGCGGATAATGATAGGCGCTGACCTGGCGCGGATTCTCGCGATGCTGACCCGCCTCGCGCGCCGCGATGAAATAAATCGCGAGTCCGCCACCCTGGGTGCCGACGGCACTGGCGGAAGGCAGCCTGCGGTCGAAGTCGCCGTAAAAACCCTCCAGCGCCTCGAAGCGGCCGCGGCAGAAACACTGGTAGCGGTCGAGGCCACCGGCATCCCGCGTGATCCCGGGGAAATAGTTCCAGATGCGCAGCAGGTTGGGGAAACCCTCACGCTCGATGAGTATCAGGATGTCATGGTAGGCGCGCCGCACCGTCGCCTCGATATCGCGCGCGTCGGCCGCGGTGTAGTTCAGGCTGCCGAAAAGTATTTCGTCATTGCGCGCGAACTGAATTGCCCCGGAACGTTCATGGCTGACGGTGGCGCGGCTGCTCCAGACTTCGATCAGCGGCACCGGTCCCAGCTGCGCCATGTCGATCAGCGCATGCGGGTGCCCGACACCCTGCAACGCCCGCAGGGCGGTGCCAAAATGGATCTCGGCGAGCACTGTCGACGGGTCGCGCTGCAGGCGCTTCTCCCACTCCGGCAGGGTCAGATAATCCACCTCAAGCGGCAACGGCGTGGCGATGGAGGATAAACTGCCGGCCATGGGTTTCTTCACACATCCCCCCGGCACAGGGGCGGATGGTAGATGAGCTGCACGCTGTTGCCATCCGGGTCGAGGCAATAAAAGCTGCGCGCGCCGTCGCGATGGCTGCGCGGCTCCTTGACCAGGGTCACCCCGTTCGACTTCAAGAAGCTGAACCAGCTGTCCACGTCTTGCATGCGGCCGAGGATGAAACCGATATGATCCAGACGCTGGGCGGTGGCGGGTGCGAATTCCCCCGCCACCCGATGCAGGGCGAGATTGTCATTGCCGCTGGTGAGGTAGACATTGTCCCCATCCGGGCGCCACTCCACGCGCATGCCCAGCAGCTCAGTGTAAAAGTGTTCGCACGCCTCCAGGTTCCGCACCTGCAAGGCCACGTGCCGCAGTCCGGCGGTGGGCTCAGGTCGTTGCATCGATAGCACTCTGCAATAGATCGCTCTTCACTGCCGACCACAGGGACTCGCCGTACAAACGCCGCACCACCCGCGGTAGCGCCACCGAGCCCTGGGACAGCAACTGATCATGGAACTGCTTCAGATTGAACCCCGAGTGGCTGCTACGCAAGCGCTCGCGCAATGCATTGATAATAGACCAGCCGGTGGCATAACTCAGCGGTACCGTGGGCGCGCGGGTATACCAGGCCAGGTCCGCCAGCGCCTGGCTGCGGGGAAATCCAAGATGGTGCACCATCAGGTCGGCGGCGGCCTGCAGCGTCAATCCGCGCGTATGGAGATCCACATCGATGACGATGCGCAGCGCGCGCCATAAGCGGTCGCGCAACAACATGAAGCGGCTTTCCGGAAGCGCGAGGAAGCCGTGCTCGTGCATCAACTGCTCGCTGTACAGGGCCCAGCCTTCGTACAAGGTGGCCGAGGGATTCAGCAGGCGCGGCAGGCTGCAGGCCGTCGGGTTTTGATTGGCCGTGACAAACTGCAGGTGATGGCCGGGCCAGGCCTCGTGCGCGCAGGTGTGCATGATGCCGGCGTGACTGTGCTCGGCCAGCTGTTCCTTGTCGACCGGCGGCGTGATGTAATAATAACCGTGCTGCTCGGGGTCGTTGGGCACAGGCTCGTTATAGGCGGCAAAGGGAATCTGGTGCCGCAGGAACACCGGCGTCTCCATCACTTCCAGGCGCGTGTCCAGCGGTACGCTGACCAGATCGTGCTTTAGCACAAACGCGTGCGCCGCCTGCATCTGCGTGCGGTAGACCTCCAGCAGTTTCGCCTGCGACGGATGTTTCGCGTTGAGGCGCCGGGTCAGTGCGGCCACATCATCCCCGCCACCGAGTGCGCGGCATTCCTCCAGCAGCGCCGCCCGGGTTTCCTCGAACAGACGCACACCCAGGGCGCGCACCTCGTCGATACTGACATCGAGGAAATGCCGGCGACGCAGCAGGTGCTCGAAATATATTTTGCCGCAGGCGAAATCGCCCTTCGCCAGAGGAGCGATCTCGTTCTCAAGAAAATCCGCGTACTCGTTCAATGCCTGCGCCGCCTCACGCCGCGCACGTTCAAACCCGGACAGGTGCTGCGTGTCCGCCTTGACCTTGGGGTGTTGCGGCAGATCCAGCACAAACTGCGCGCCGGCGCGCGCACTGTGCGCCGCGATCTCCACCCACAGCTCGGGAATCAGGCTCGCGGCCGAACGCAGATAGGTACACGCGCCCTCCAGATGCATGGGCACCGCACTCACCCTGGCCATGAGGTTGGCGGAAAAATCCGCCACCGGGCGCAGCAGCAGCTGGTGGATGGCGTTGATCGGCAGGTAACGACTGGGATCCGGGCGCTGCGTCTCCCCATCCAGCAGATGCTCGTTCTCCAGCCGCGCCGCGTTGTACAGGATGTCCATGTCGATCTGCTGATCGACACTCAGGCCATATCGCGAAAGTTCGTCCAGCCCCACCAGCAGCTCGTCGTTCAGGCATACCAGCGCACCGCGCTCGTCCTCCGTATAAGGCGTCAACAGATGTGCATAGCCCGTCACACCCGCATCGACCGCAGCCTCCGGGTGAAAACGAAACCACACCCGGTAGTAGCTGCGCATCACCTCTTCAAAGCGGATGCGGTTGGGAACGAACTCCTGGGTCATGGCGCCTCGACGATGGCGAAATCGTGGGTGATGGCCGCGGTCTTGCCCAGCATGATGGAGGCGGAACAGTATTTCTCCGCCGACAGTTTGATGGCGCGTTCCACCTGCACCGGATTCAGCCCCCGGCCACGGATGACAAAGTGGATGTGGATGCGCGTAAAGACCTTGGGGTCCTCGGCTGCCCGTTCGGCGTCGATCTGCGCCTCGCAATCGGTGATGTCCTGGCGACCCTTGCGCAGGATGTGCACTACATCGAACGCGGTGCATCCGCCCATGCCCATGAGCACCGTTTCCATCGGTCGCGGCCCGCGATTCCTGCCGCCGTGATCCGGTGGACCATCCATGATGAGCGTGTGGCCGGATTCCGATTGCGCGCTGAAGCTGGCGTCGCCGGTCCATTTGACTGTTGTCTTCATTGTGCCTCCCCACCACGTCATGTCTCCGCATCGTCCGACGCGGAGTGTTTATGCGAACAACTCCTGCAGCTTCGTCCCCGGATCATCCGCCCGCATAAACGCCTCACCCACGAGAAACGCATGCACCCCATGGGCGCGCATGCGCGCTACATCCGCCGGTGTGTGGATACCACTCTCGGTGACCACGATGCGGTCCGCCGGTATCTGCGCCAGCAGGTCGAGGGTGGTATCGAGACGGGTCTCGAAGGTGTGCAGGTTGCGGTTGTTGATGCCGATGAGGGGCGTGGCCAGCGTCAATGCCCGCACCAGCTCGTCGACATCGTGCACCTCCACCAGGATATCCATGCCGAGGTCCCGGGCGATCCCCGCCAGGTCGTGCAGCTGCGTGTCACCCAGGCTTGCTACGATGAGCAGGATGCAATCGGCCCCCAGCACCCGCGCCTCGACGACCTGGTAGGGATCGAGCATGAAATCCTTGCGCAACACCGGCAGGGCGCAGGCGGCGCGCGCCTGTTGCAGATATTCATCGGCGCCTTGAAAAAAATCCACATCGGTCAGCACCGACAGGCACGTGGCACCACCGCGTTCATAGGAAACGGCGATCTCCGCAGGACGGAAATCGGCGCGCAACAGGCCCTTGCTGGGCGACGCCTTTTTAATCTCCGCGATGACCGCCGCGCGACCGGCCTTGAGGCACTGCTCAATCGCACCGACAAAACCGCGCACGGCGGGCGCTGCGGGCAGGCGTTCCTTCAGGGCCTGCAGGCTGACGCGCGTGCGGCGCGCGGCCACCTCCTCTGCCTTGCGCGCGAGTATCTTGCGCAATATATCGCTCATGCGCTTGCCTGGCTCACGAGTTTCCCGCTGAGCGTCACCAAGGCCTGCAGTTTTGCGCGCGCCGCCCCACTCTCTATCGCCTGGGTCGCGGCCGCCACACCCGCCTCTAGGGTGGCGGTGAGATCCGCGACGTAGATGGCCGCCCCGGCGTTCAGCAGCACGATATCGCGCGCCGGGCCGGGGGTGTTGTCCAGCACCTTGCGCACCATGGCGAGACTGTCCTGCGCACTGTCCACCGACAGCGCCTGGATATCGCCACGCTTAAGCCCGAACTGTTCCGGCCAGATACTGTAGCTGCGCACGGTTCCGTTTTTAAGCTCCGCGACATGGGTGACCGAACCGATGCTGATTTCGTCCAGACCGTCCTCCGCATGCACCACCAGCACATGCCGGCTGCCGAGACGCAGCAACACCTGCGCCAGGGGCTCCAGCCATTGCCGGTCGAACACCCCCAGCACCTGGCTGGGCGCGCCCGCCGGGTTGGTGAGTGGTCCGAGCAGATTGAAAATGGTGCGCACACCCATCTCGCGCCGCGGCCCGATGGCGTGTTTCATGGCGCCGTGGTGCTTGGGCGCAAACATAAAACCGATGCCGATTTCCTCGACACAACGCGCGACCTGCTCCGGGCTCAGATCGAGACTGACACCCGCCGCCTCCAGCACGTCGGCACTGCCGGACTTGCTCGATACCGAGCGGTTGCCATGTTTCGCCACCTTGCCGCCGGCGGCGGCCACCACCAGGGCGCTGGTGGTGGATATATTAAAGGTATGGGCGCCGTCACCGCCGGTGCCGCAGGTGTCCACCAAGTGCGTGGTATCCGCGATGACCACGCGCGTCGCCAGCTCGCGCATGACGCGGGCAGCGGCGCTGATCTCCTCCACCGTCTCGCCCTTCATGCGCAGGCCGATGAGCAGGCCGCCGATCTGCGCCGGCGTGGCGGCGCCGGTCATGATGGTCTGCATCACGGAATACATTTCGTCCGATGTCAGATCGCGTCGCTCGGTCACGGCGCGGATGGCGGCGGGCATGTCCATTATATTTTCCTCATTGCCGAACAAGTGTAGGGTGGGCATCGCCCACCAGCAGGTGCTTCGACGGGCATGGGGTGGTGGGCAATGCCCACCCTACAAACCCTGTGCCCGGGTTATGCCCGTGGCGAACCATCGCCCTCACACCTTCATCTTCAAAAAATTGGCCAGCATCTCGTGACCATACTGCGTCAGGATGGACTCCGGATGAAATTGTATCCCCTCCACCGCAAGCTCGCGGTGACGCACGCCCATAATCTCGTCGTCATCCTCGGACCAGGCGCTCACCTCCAGACAGTCCGGCAGGCTCGCACGCTCGATCACCAGCGAATGATAACGCGTGGCCTCGAAGGGACTCGGCAGGCCGGCGAACACGCCTTTGCCATCGTGCCGGATCATGGAGGTCTTGCCGTGCATCAGTTTGCCCGCGCGCACGATGCGCCCGCCGTAGGCCTGACCGATGCTTTGATGCCCGAGGCACACGCCGAGTATCGGGATGCGGCCGCCAAAGTGCTCAATGACGGCCACGGAAACGCCGGCCTCGTTAGGCGTGCACGGTCCGGGGGAGATGACGATGCGCTCCGGGTCCAGCTGTTCGATGCCTGCGAGGGTGATCTGGTCGTTGCGGTAGACGCGCACGTCTTCCTTGAGCTCGCCCAGGTATTGCACCAGGTTGTAGGTAAACGAATCGTAGTTGTCGATCATCAGCAGCATGTTCAGCCCTCCCCCTGGCCGTCGAGACCGGCGGCCGCCAGGCTGGCGGCGCGGAACACCGCGCGCGCCTTGTTCATGGTTTCATTCCATTCGCTGCGCGCCACCGAGTCCGCCACGATGCCGGCGCCCGCCTGGATGTACAGTTCGCCGTTGGCGATGACCGCGGTGCGGATGGCGATGGCGGTGTCCATATTGCCGTTCCAGCCGATGTACCCCACGGCGCCGGAATAGACGCCGCGTTTCACCGGCTCCAGCTCGTCGATGATCTCCATGGCGCGCACCTTGGGCGCGCCGCTCACGGTGCCCGCGGGAAAGGTGGCGCGCAGCACGTCGATGGCATCCATGCCGTCATTCAGCCGGCCGACCACATTGGACACGATGTGCATGACATGGGAGTAGCGCTCCACCACCATCTTATCGGTGACGCGCACGCTGCCGATCTGGCAGACCCGGCCGGCGTCATTGCGCCCCAGATCGATCAGCATGAGATGCTCCGCCAGTTCCTTGGGATCGGACAGCAGATCCTTCTCCAACTGCTGGTCCTCGACGGCGTCGCGGCCGCGCGGGCGCGTGCCGGCGATGGGGCGCACCGTGACCTCGCCGTCTTCCAGGCGCACCAGTATCTCCGGGGACGAGCCGACCACGTGCAGATCGCCGAGGTCCATGAAATACATATAAGGAGACGGGTTGAGGGTGCGCAGGGCGCGATACAGATCGAGGGGAGGAAACTCAAACGGCAGGGACAGACGCTGGGACAACACCACCTGCATGATATCGCCGGCGCGGATGTACTCCTTGGATTTTTCCACCGCCGCCTCGAACCCGGCCTGGGTAAAGCCGGAGACAAAATCCTCCTCGCTGACACTGTGTGGCGCCATGCGTGAGCGGTGCTCCGGCAGGCCGCAGCGCAATTGGCCGATCAACTCGTCCAGTCGCCGCTGTGCCTTCTCGTAGGCGTGATCGATGCTGGGATTGACGTGGATCACCACATACAGCTTGCCCGCCAGGTTGTCGAACACCACCACCTCGTCCGACACCAGGAGCAGGATATCCGGCCCGCCGATCTCGTCCGGCTTGGCGCAGGCGCCCAGTACCGGCTCGATGGCGCGCACCGTGTCGTAGCCGAAATATCCCACCAGCCCGCCGGTGAAACGCGGCAGGCCGTCGATCTCGGCCACCTGGTAACGGGTACGGAACTGGCGCACGTATTCCAGGGGATCGGCCACCGTCTCGCGCTCGACGATCTGGCCATCGCGTTCGATGTTCACATCGTTGCCGAACACCCGCAGTACTGTTCTGCACGGCAGACCGATAATGGAATAACGCCCCCACTTCTCGCCACCGTGCACCGACTCGAACAGGTAGGAGTAGCGGCCATGGGCCAGCTTGAGATAGGTACTTAAGGGGGTATCGAGGTCCGCCAGGGCTTCGCGCATCAACGGGATGCGGTTCGCTCCGCGCGCGGCAAAACGGTCAAATTCGGATTTGCTTAACGGCATGGGTCACCACCAGATGGCATGAACGGGAACAAAACACGGCCACAGCAGAACCGGCCGACCATCGGTCCGTTGCGTGAGCCCGTTTCATCGCCGCACATGTCATGACTGTACCCGGTGGTGTTTGCAGCCTACGCGTAGCGGCGCAGGTATTGCGGTAATTCGGCGAGGGACTCGACCACTTGGTCGGGGTGCGACTCGCGGATATCGTGCCCGTGATTATACCCATACGGCACACAAATGACAGGCATGCCGGCGGCGCGCGCCGCCTGTACGTCGTTGGCGGAATCCCCCACCAGCACCCCATGATCCGGGGTGATGCCGAAGTGTTTGCAAGCATGTAACAACGGCAACGGATCGGGCTTCTGCCTCGGCAGGCTGTCGCCGCTCAGGATGAGCTTGAAGTACTTGTGCAGGTCCAGGTTTTTCAGCAGTGGCAAGGTGAAGGCCTCGGCCTTGTTGGTGATGCAGGCGAGGTCGAAGCCCAGGGCCTCGAGCTGCTTCAGCCCATCGACCACTCCCGGGAACGGCCGGCTGAATTCCGACACGCCGGCGGCGTAGTGCTGCTGAAACAACGCCAGGCCACGCGCGTACAGGGCGGCGTCCGGCTCGGCCATCATCTCGCCGGTGAGGGCGCGCTTCACCAGGCGCGGCACGCCGTTGCCGATCCAGGTGGCAATGATCTTGAGATCGACTTCTGCGCGCCCCAGATCCTGCAACATGCGATTGGCACTGGCCGCGAGGTCGGGGGCGGTGTGGATCAAGGTCCCGTCCAGATCGATCATGACCATCTTCACCGCCAGCGGGAACGCCGGCGTCTTGCTTTGTGCGAGGCCCATGCTTATTTCGCCTTGGCCAGCTCGGCGCGCAGCGCCTTGAGCACGGTGTTGTAGTGCTGCGGGTCTTCTTTTTTAGCGGCGCTGAAAATGGCGGAACCGGCGACGAAGGTATCGGCCCCGGCCTCGGCGATCTCGCGGATGTTGTCCACCTTCACCCCGCCGTCGATCTCGAGACGTAAGGGACGGCCACTGGCGTCGATCATCTTGCGCGCCTCGCGCAGCTTATCCAGGCTCGAACGGATGAAGCTCTGGCCGCCAAAGCCCGGGTTCACCGACATGAGCAGGATCATGTCGACCTTGTCCATGACGTACTTGAGGTAGTCGAGGGGCGTGGCTGGATTGAACACCAGACCGGATTTGCAGCCGCTCTCGCGGATCAGCGACAGCGAGCGGTCGACATGGTCACTTGCCTCCGGGTGAAAGGTGATATAGGTGGCGCCCGCCTTGGCGAAGTCCGGGATGATGCGATCCACCGGTTTCACCATCAGATGCACGTCGATGTCCGCCTTCACGCCGTGCTTGCGCAGCGCCTCGCACACCAGCGGGCCGATGGTCAGATTGGGCACATAGTGGTTGTCCATGACATCGAAATGCACGATGTCGGCGCCGGAGGCCAGGACGTTGTTCACTTCCTCACCCAACCGGGCAAAGTCCGCCGACAAAATGGACGGCGCGATCTTATAGTCTCGCATGCTGAAATCCTTAAACGCTGAGTTAATGGGGAAACGAAAATCAGGGGATGGTTTTCCCGGATTCGACGTAGTCACAATAAAAAACGAATTTACCGGATCGGGCTGAAGTTTTCAGCCATTACGTCCGGAATATTTTTTGCCGCGGGTGGGTGGGGGCTGGCAGGGTCATGGGGCTTGCTGCCATCAGTATAATAATATTATTTTATTCAATAGGTTATCTTAATATTTCGCCGCCAGCGGTGTGCGGTGGCTTGCCGCCGCTTTACCAGGCGGGAGCAAGCTCCCGCACTCCAAAAATGGAGATAACCGCATCCAACGCTTTCGATCCGGCCTTGCATGGGCCGTGGGGGTCGGCTTGGATAACACGTGTCGACCAAACCCGGTGCATCAGTGGGTAAATGCTTAAAGTAGCGCCATTGGGTAGCGTGAAGTGGACCCAGCCGTAGCGGCAACGCTTAATCCTAAGTTCGAGAAGCCGAATTGGGCCATGCAAAGTCTGGGACACCCATCCTATTGAGCATCGCATTAAGCAGACTTAGGGCCTAGGGTTCAATTTAGGTGCAAGAATATAATGGGTGTCCTGGATTTTGGGATTTGTACATTACCCCGGGACGGCGGGTGGCCATCATCGGCATGCCGCGGGTAAAAGCGGCGATTGTGGGCGTGAAGCGGGCGGCTGCTTCGCTGGGCGGCAAATAGCGCCGGGAAAAGACTTGGTTTCCGTAAACGGGGCGGTTTCGTTTGTTTACACTTGTTGCGTTTATTTCGTTTAGTGCTATATTTGTTCACATGCCGATATAGCCCGATAGGTGTAGCCATGAACGCACCCGCAATTACTACAGCCCCTCCAACCCTGCCAACCGAGCAGGAATCCCAGCTTGCCCGCGAGAGCAGCCGACTTCTGGCGGCCTGCATCGGCCACGGCGAGACCGCCAAGCTGCGGGTCATCGACGGCAAGCAGGACATCACCGTGCCGGTGTCGGCACTGCGCCTGCTGGTGGATATCTTGGCGCAGATGGCCGAGGGCAACGCGGTCACGATCGTGCCGATCCATGCCGAACTCACGACCCAACAGGCGGCAAACTTCCTGAACATGTCGCGGCCGCACTTGGTCGGTCTGCTTGAGCGTAACGAACTTCCTTACCGTAAGGTCGGGACGCATCGTCGCATTCTGTTCAAGGATCTTCTCGAGTACCGGACGCGCACGCAGGTGAATCGCAAACAGGCTCTGGATGAGCTGGCGCGTCAGGCCCAAGACCTAGGGATGGGATACTGACGCTTGGCGAGCTTTGTTGCAGTTTACGATGCCTGTGTTCTCTATCCGGCTCCGCTGCGTGACCTGTTGCTGCGTCTCGCGCTGACCGATCTCTTTCGTGCACGCTGGAGCGAGCGCATACACGAGGAGTGGATGCGTTCGGTGCTGAAGGATCGACCGGATCTGACTGCGCAGCAGCTTCAACGCACGCGCGAGCTGATGGACCTTTCTGTGCCAGACTGCCTGGTTACGGGTTACGAGGGACTCATCAACAATCTCAATCTGCCTGACCCCGATGATCGGCACGTGTTCGCCGCAGCCATCAGTTGTCAGGCGGGTGTGATCGTTACCTACAACCTGAAAGATTATCCGCTAGCCGCTCTCGCCAGCCATGGCATCGAGGCGCAGCATCCTGACGATTTTGTCTCCCACCTTCACGATCTCGCCCCGGCGGCGGTTTGTGCCGCGGTCCGCGGTCCGCGGTCAGCGCGAGGCGTTGAAGAATCCTCCGCGGTCGGTGCGCGAGCTGCTAGGTACGTTTCTTTCTTTGGGGCTCGCCGGGACCGTTGCGCGGCTGGAGAGCATGCAAGAGCTTCTGTGACATCAGGTGAACCGAGCTACTCGCACACCGTGGCACAGCACCGCCTGCATCACATCAATCGAATTGATCACCGCGTCCAGCGTTACGTCGAAGCGAGCGGCGAAACCCAGGCACAGGCCGCGAAACACCTAGGGCTCACTCAACCACGCCTCAACGATCTATTAATAAATAGGTGTCCTGGATTTTGCTGGATTTTGTCCTGGATTTTGACGAGTGAAGATGAGGTGAGAGACGCATTCGCCAAGTGGGGCGTTCAGTGGAGCAGCAAAGGTGCTTCCACCGCGTAGGCGGGGTTTTGTTGGGTTACGCCCTTCGGGCTCGCGTGCCCTTTAGGGTAACCCAACCTACGAAAGGAGGCCTCCCCCTGGCCCTTCCCACTGACGTGGGAGTTGGGGTGGAGGGGGCGCTAAAGGATCGGTGCTCGCTTATCGTCAAGCATTAACGTAAAACTCAATACTCGGCAAGCACACACCGTGTTGAATGCAGCCGAAGCCGATCCGCTTACGAAATCGTCTGGTAGTAAAGGTTCTGCGGATGATTCGCCTGGGCGAAAAAGTACCAGCGCTCCGCCAACAGTCCCACATACTGCACACCGAAGGCCGCCAGCAGAATCGCCGGCGAACCCCCGGCGTAACCTATCCATAACAGGATCATGGGCACGGGGAACACCAGCACCAGGAACGCCCATTTAATGTAACGGAACAGCAATGGCTTGACGCCATGGAAAAATTCACGCGTGTTGAACGACCCACCCATGAAGCCCATGGATTTCTGCACGATGCGGTTGTGGCGCACACCGATGGCGCTCTGCAGCGTGGACTTATGCTTGATGCGCGCGTTACGCATAAGCGACGCGGTGCGCGTCACCAGTACGGCGGCGGTAATGATCAGCGTCCAGGCGGCGTAGAAATTCACCAGGTCCGGCGCATAGTAGGCGGCATAGGCGGTCGCCAGCAGGAAACCCGAGGCCAGGCCGAACAGGGTGTAGTTGATCACCGTGAGCCAGGTGGACCACTCCTGCAGAAACTTGATGCAGGCGTAGATCATGCCGGTGCAGAGAAACAGCGCAAACGCGAACACCACCGCGGCGGCGCCGATGAGCAGACTGAGGTCCCCCGGCACCGCCGTGTGGATGCCGATGACGTTCAAGTCCCAACCGAGAAACTGCACCAGGGCGTAGACCATCACGGAACCGATCACCGCCGGCAGCACGATCACCTCGCGCGACAGCCAGGACGTGCGCCACATGGCGGCGGAGCGCCAGGCGCGTTCCGGGTGGCCGAGATGGAAGAACGACGCCACCAGTCCGGCGAGCAGCAGCAACACCGCGATGACGCTGCCGATGGCATAAAACCATCGATCCTGCGCCGGCAACAAGCCGACCACGGAATAGACCTGCGCGGTGAACAGCGCCAGAAACAGTCCCTGGCCGGCGCCGATGAGGGTGGTGAGAAAAATTACGGAAAATGCGGGATGCATGTTTACTCCAGTAGCAAGTAGTTAGGGAGCCTCTGAACAAGTCCCCTCTCCACCGTGTTTTTCGGGGGAGAGGGTTAGGGTGAGGGGGATGATCATAGATTTTTCCCTCACCCTGTCCCTCTCCCTAAGGGAGAGGGAACCTAAGCTGATAGTTTCTGCCACTTGTTCAGCGGTTTCTTGAAAGTGTGCAGCCCCCTACCAACTCGTCACATCATCCAGTGACGGCTCGTTGATATTCGGCTTCGGCAGCTTGCCTTCCTTCTTCAGCGGATTATCCGCGCGCACCAGTTCGTCCTCGTGGATCTTCATATGCGTCTTGCGCCGCGGCAGATAGTGGTTGGCCGGCTGGGTGCCCCATTCCGGCATGAGCGCATAACCGCCGCTCTCGCGGATGGCGATGGACACCGCGGAGTTGGCGTCGTGTACGTCACCGAACAGGCGCGCGCTGGTGGGGCAGGCGAGCACGCAGGCGGGCTTACGCTCCGACTCGGGCAGGGCCTGGTCGTAGATGCGGTCGACGCACAGGGTGCACTTCGTCATCACCTTCTGCTTCTCGTCGATCTCGCGCGCGCCGTAGGGGCAGGCCCAGGAGCAGTACTTGCAGCCGATGCACTTGTCGTAATCCACCAGCACGATGCCGTCCTCGGGGCGCTTGTAGCTGGCGCCGGTGGGGCACACCGGCACGCACGGCGGTTCCTCGCAATGCAGGCAGGACTTGGGAAAGTGCACGGTCTCGGTGGCCGGATATTCGCCGCACTCGTAGGTCTGCACGCGGTTGAAAAAGGTACCGGTGGGGTCCTCGCCATAAGGGCGGTCGTCAAACATGGATCCCGCGGATCCCGAGGTATTCCATTCCTTGCAGCTCGTGACGCAGGCGTGGCAGCCCACGCACACGTTCAAATCGATCACCAGCGCTAACTGTGTCATGGCTTATTCCTCTTGCCGGCGAAATAGGCCAACCAAGGGTTACGTTTAGCGGAACCCGGTGTCGGCTTGAGCGGGTCGAATTGCGGCGAGGTGACCTGCTCTTCCGACTCGTCGGCCTTGTAGATGCGCACGCGCACGTCGTACCACGCCGCCTGGCCGGTGACCGGATCGGAGTTGGACAGGTGATCGCCTTCGGCGGTCGGCGGCAACTCTTCCGAGATCAAGTGGTTCAGCAGGAAGCCCTTGCGCGCCTCGTTCGCGGTAGGGCTGAGATTCCACGCCCCCGACGCCTTGCCGATGGCGTTCCAGGTCCACACCGTGCCCGGCTCCACCGCCTCGCTGTAGCGGCACATGCAGCGCACCTTGCCCCACTGGGATTCCACCCACATCCAGTCGCCGTCCGCGATACCTTGCTGCTGCGCGGTGCGCGAATTCACATACAGATAATTGTGCGTGTGGATCTGGCGCAACCAGGCATTCTGCGAGTCCCACGAGTGGTACATGGCCATGGGCCGTTGCGTCACCGCGTTGAGCGGATACTTGGCGCGGTCCGTGAGCTGGGTCTCGAGGGGCTCGAAATAAAACGGCAACGGATCGAAGTACGTCTCGATGCGTTTTCGAAGATGCTTGGGCGGCTGCTTGCCCTGGGTCTTGCCCTGGGCGGCGAGACGGAAGTTCTGCAACACCTCTGAATAGATGTGGATCAGGATGGGCTCGGCGTAGCGCGTCAGGCGATGGCGCTGCGCCCATTCGAGATAGCCCTTGTTCCAGTTGCGCATGTACTGATACGACTTGGGCAGCTCGTAGTGATACACGCAGTTGTTCTTTTCGTACATCTCCCACTGGCGCGGGTTCGGCTCGCCCTTCATGAACTTCTCGCCGCCCTTGCCGCGCCAGCCGGCAAGGAAGCCGATGCCGGAGCCCGGCTCGGTCTCGTAGTTGATAACGAAGTCCGGGTAATCACGGAACTTGCGCACACCTTTGCTATCGGTGAAGGCCGGA
>JAYSOL010000357.1:0-7220 GCA_043723045.1 Gammaproteobacteria bacterium
GCCGTGCACGCGCACGGCAGCGCCGTAATTTCAGGGCATGCTATATTCACACTAATCGCTGCGTTCACCAGCAGGCCGGCAGCGGCCTCCCGTCCACACTGACCATGACTTCGAAGGTAATCATCCAGTCTACGCAACAGGAATTTCCCGTCGAAACCGGGGAGACACTGCTGGAGGCGGCGTTACGCGCCGGTCTACCGCTCAACTACCACTGCGCCAGCGGCAGTTGTGGATACTGCCTGGCCCAGATCCTGCGCGGGCAGCCCAACCAACCACTGCCGCATGATTTCTCCATCCGCGATGCGGATCGACAACGTGGCGTGGTGCTGCTCTGCCGCACCACGACAGACACGGACCTGGTCATCGAGACGCAACAGACCAGCAACCCGGCATGCATACCCACACAGACCATCGTCACCACGGTGGACAAACTCCAGCATGCCGCGCAGGACGTGATGGTTCTGCATCTTCGAACGCCCCGCAGCCAGACGCTGCAATTCCTCGCCGGACAGCACATGACACTGGCCATCGACGGGGTCGGCCCGCGCAACAAGTCCATTGCGAGCTGTCCGTGCAATGGCATGAACATACAGTTCCACATCCGGCATGTGGCGGGAGATGAATTCGCCGAATACATATTTAGCGAACTACAACTGAAACAACGGGTACTGATCAATGGACCCCACGGACAGTTCACCCTCGATGCCAAGTCCCAACGCCCCGCGCTTTTTCTTGCCTACGAAACCGGATTCGCGACCACCAAGAGTCTGATAGAGCACGCGATCTCCCTGGAGATGGTCCAACCCATGCATCTTTACTGGGCAGCGCGCCGTCACGGAGATCACTACCTGGAAAACCAATGCCGCGCCTGGCAGGATGCGTTGGACAATTTCCGCTACACCGAGATCGCCAATGACCAGGCGTCGTGCGTCGATCGGCGCAGGGAGGGCGGGTTAGGTGGCGACGACAGCGCGCTGCCGCCATCGCAGGATTATCTGATCCACGCGGCGCGCCAGGTGGTGCGCGACTATCCGGATCTCAGCGGGCACGATGTCTACGTCAGCGGCCCTGTGCATGCCATGACCCGTGCGTGCACCCTGCTGTTGGAGCACCAACTTCCCGAGGAGCGGCTGTTCGTTGACTCGCTGGGGCGCTTCTGAGGTTGCGGGGTAACTGATCTCTGCGCAGCCGAGACACTCACTCCGCCGCGGGACAGCCCACGCCGGTCCCGCCCAGTCCGCAATAACCCCGTGGATTCTTCGCCAGATATTGCTGGTGGTAATCTTCGGCGTAGTAGAACTTTGGCGCGTCCACGATCTCAGTGGTGATGTCGCCCAGCCCGGCGGCGCGTAATGCCTCTTGATAGGCCGCGCGCGTCGCCAGCGCCTGCGCCATCTGACTTGCGTCATACGTGTAAACGCCGGAGCGATACTGCGTGCCCCTATCGTTCCCCTGACGCATGCCCTGGGTAGGGTTGTGGGATTCCCAAAACACCTTCAGCAGCGTGTTATACGGCACGACGTCGGGATCGTAGACCACCCGCACCACCTCATTGTGCCCGGTCATGCCGGAACATACCTCTTCGTATGTTGGATTGGGCGTGTGGCCACCGGCATAGCCGACGGCGGTCACATAGACACCCTCGGTCTGCCAGAATTTGCGTTCCGCACCCCAAAAACACCCAAGACCGAACAGCGCCAGGCGCATGCCGGGCGGGAAAGGTTCGAGCATGCGATGGCCGTTCACCCCATGCAGCTGCGTCACCGGCAAGGCCTGGTCGCGACCGGGCAAGGCCTCAGTGGGTGTGGGCAGTTCGAGTTTTTTTCCATCGCGATGCATAACGGACGATCCTGTGTAACGCTGATTAAGCGGATAAAAAGAAGTTGGCGCCATGCACGCAACAAACACTGGACAACCCAGGCCAGGGGTGGCGGTATTGCGCTGCGCTCAGTCCAGCCAGCTGATTAAATAGTAAAGACGAAAACCTTCGGACGAGCGTGCCGGGCCGAGCACCTTGGCCGGATAGCGTTGCTGCCCGGGATCGGCGCCGGCGATGGCCGCCGCCTCGGATTCAACCACCTCGACACAGCTTTCCGCAAACCGGCCGCGCTGCCGACGTGGCGCGTACACCAAGGCGTAACACTCATCGACGATCCTGGTGGCCGAATCGATGTAGATACCCTTCATGCGCCCCCTGTCACCGGTTGAACTCTGCGAGGGCCGATTATCCCACTCCCGCCCGTCGCCCACAACCGCCGACGGCGTGGCGCCTAAACAGAATGTCTTACTTTAACGTCGCATGGCCGTCGCAGCAGTAGCTCCAGACGTCGGTGTCTCATCTACAGCCAGTCCGTCAGCATGACACCGATGCCGAAGCGATGGCTGGACTGGCTGTAGTCGACCAGACTTTCCCCGTAACCATTGAAGTACTGCACATAACCGCGCAGCTTGCCCTGCAGGGGAACGCTCCAGTCGATCTGCAGTGCACCGCGGTGCGCAGACTGGAAATTGCTGCGCCACATCACCGCCAGGGTGCGATGACCGAAGAGATACATGGCCGTGAGCTCGCCGTGGCCGAGATAATCCTGAATATCCGAATTGTCATCACCGCGGGAGTCCTGCGGGTTCTCCTTGGCGTTCTCCGGCAGGCGGTACCAGGGCTTGAAGATCAGATAGAGATTGTCGCGCTCCGCGGTAAACACGGCATACAGGCGATTCCAGCTGCGCGACCCCGGCACGCTGCGCCCGTTGGACTGGTGACTGAGGCCGAACATGATCACGCGCTGGGTAAAACCCAGCAGCTGCGCCTCATGGGCGAAGGTCAGCATCAGCTCCGGCTCGTAATTGGTTTCACGGAACGGCGAAGAAATGCGTTTGTTATAAAGCTGCCAGAAGGAAAGCTGGGTATAACCGAAGGCCAGCTTGCCGCCGCTGCCGAACAGGTCGCTGGCCAGGGGCAGCTTGAAGCTCAGCTGATATTTGACCTCGGTCTTATCCAGGGGACCGAACTCTTCGCTCTGCCGGCTGTTGTAAGTGAACGGCAGGAGGTAGTTGGGTTTGTGCGGGGTGATCACGAAGCGGTTCGCCTCGGTCTGCGTCTCCAGGGTCATGCGTCGCTCGAGCGCGCTCGGGGCCGGAGACGGTGTCGGAGTTGAAGTGGCGTCCAGATTATCGACCGCGTTCACCGCCGGTGTCTGAGCCAGACCGACCCCGGACGTTGCCAGCCAGAATACTGCCATCAGTACTACGTGCTTGCCCCGGTGTCGGGTCTGTGCGGATACCGCCGTTGTCATGATTCTTGCCACGCGTGAGTATCCGTCTTCGCCACCCGGGCATAGTATCATCGCCGCAGGCCGGCACGAAATCATCACCGATGCAGTGCTGCGGCTCGCCGCCGCTTTAACAAAGCGAAAGCCAACCCCCTGCCGCGCCATCACCCGCCCTTGAGATTCTCCCCCAACATATTGCAGAACAACGCCCCCTGCTCGCGCGCATCGTCCAGCGCCACATGGGTATGGGGCAGGCCTTCATCGTACCAACGCTTGGGCAGATAACTGCGTGCGGTCTGGCGGAATTCGGATTTGCGCATGCCCATGGCATAGGAGCGGATGTCCAACGCGTTTTCCGTGAAGGGACGCTCGCCGGTAAAACGTACCAGGTACCAATACACCCACATAAAATCCCAGGCCGCCGGCCAACCCACAAACACCGGCTTGCCCTGCAGGGAATTCAACCACGCCAGGTACTCCGGCATGACCTGCTCCGGGGAACGCACGTCGCGGCGACACGCCTCCCAGGCCTCGGGGAACTGCTGCCACCAGACGGTGGTTTGCGGATGGGGTGCGGCGCCCGGCAGGAGCGTGAGATTGGCGCTATAGGTCGACACCAGGGTCTTGTCCGCAAGATAGGCGGCGGACGCCAGGGCCAGCATGGAATGCGGTCCGGGGATGGGGCCTTCGGCCTCGATATCGGTGCTAATATAGATTTCAGTCGTGTCTTTGGCCATGTTCACCCGGGGGAACGAGAGTTTGCCCGATCATGCCTGCCACCCGCGGTTATGGCAACCGCCGGTCCCGTCAGCCGAAGCAGACAAAACGGGGCGGAAAAAGTCAAAAATTAGTGCTAATATTAACGCAAAACCAGCGGCTTACCGCGGCCTTTTAACCAAGACCTAACAACAAAGACTTAACAAAGACAAAAAGCATGAAGGCAAATATCAAACTCGTTGCAGTGGGGACGGCTCTTGGTCTCACCCTGTTCACTACCCTGATGCATGCAACCCGTGCGATGGAACCTGTCATCCCGCCGACCCCGGTGACGGCCGTGGTCGAGACCAGCGCACCGGTGGTCAGCGTTCAGGGACCGGCTCAGGAACAAACACCCCTGATCAAGGCGTCCGACATCGTCCGTTATAGCAACCCCAACAGCCTGTATCTGCGCTCCAGCGTGGCGCTGATTCTGGACGAACGTGAAGGCGTTACCTTGTACGGCCACAACGCTCAGGCCCTACGACCCATCGCCTCTCTCACCAAACTCATGACCGCCATGGTCATCTTCGATGCCGGCCTGCCCCTGGACGAGTTGGTTGAAATCACGCGCGATGACCGGGATACCTTAAAAGGCACGCGCTCGCGTCTGCAGTATGGTTCGGTCTTCACCCGTTACGATTTGCTGCAGGCCGCCCTCGGCGCCTCCGACAACCGCGCGGCCGCGGCGCTCGGACGCACCTACCCCGGCGGCACCGATGCCATGATCCGGGCGATGAACGCCACCGCACTACAGCTGGGCATGACCCGCACCCATTACACCGACACCTCCGGCCTGGATAGCGGCAACGTCTCCACCGCCGAGGATCTGGCCAGGCTGGTGGTGGCCACGGACAAGCATCCCCTATTCCGGGTGCTGACCACCAACGCCTCCTTCAGCGTTACCGACCTGTGGAACACCTCGGAGATCGGATTCGTCAACACCAACCGCCTGGTGCGCGGGGAATCCTGGGAGATCGGCCTGAGCAAAACGGGATACACCGCCGATGCCGGCAGCTGTCTGGTGATGCAGGCGACCATCGCCCACCGTCCCGTGATCATCGTCCTGCTCAACTCCTGGGGCAAACTCAGCCGTGTGGGGGACTCCAACCGCATCCGTGACTGGCTGTTAAAAACCGAGATCAAGGTTCAGCGTATGAACAACTCCGTCGCCACCAGCGAGGGCTGAAGGCCGGCCTCACCCCGGCGGTTGCCTTTCCGGCCGCACCATCGACACCTGCTTAAGCCCCTCCCCCTCGAAGCGAAAGGTCTGACCAAAACCACGTACATACGTGGCAGAGCGGGCTGTCAGGCGGAAAAGCTGAAAGTCCGCCAGACCGCGTAGCGTCTCCACCAACTTGCCCAGGCGTTCGGCCAGCCCATCGAGAACCCCGCTCCAATCCGGGTGATCCCGCGGAATGGGCGTGGCGGTGCAATCCAGCGTCAGCCGCCGGCGGGCAAACACGTTGGCCGTCTCCCCCTCATCCTCAATGAACAACACACTGACACGACCGGCCGCCAGCAGGTTCTGGGTATGCCGTGCCAGGCCGCTGACAAAAATGTAAACATTGCCCTGCGCGTCTTCCAGACAGGGCGCGTAGCTGGCATCGGGCAGACCCTCGCCATCGGCGGTGGCGAGCACCACACTGCGTCGCGTGCCGCGGAAGGCGCGCATTTCGCGCTCCAGTTTTTCGCGCTCGGGTGTGATCGGGTGGTGCATGATTAATTCCTGCGAGGGGCAGCCCCTGGTCCGGTGCGCGCGTCCGTGCTCCCGTCCGCTGTCAGTAAGGCCCGCCGGCAACCGCCCGAACAGCACCTTGACGCGCTTGGCTGGCCGAGCATAACCGACCGACCCCATGCACGTCTCCGCACGATTAATGGGCTGCCAGACACCAGCCTTTACCGGCCAACCCGGGGCAGGCCGTCACCGCAGGATAGTCACGTCATGGCTTGATCTAAGTCAACGATAAGAGGTTCATGAATTACTAATATATTCGCCATCTCAACCAGACGTCATAATTATTGAAGGAGCCGTACCCATGAAGAACATCGAAGCCGGAAAGGCCTGCCAACTGCGCCGATTGATCCTCACCACGATGCTGGTGGCCAGCGGGGTCCTGCTGGCGGCCCTCACCCTGATCATTATCGGTACCTATGATAACTACCAGGCCCGTCTGGCAGCGGAAACCGTGCTGAACTGGGTGGCCCTCGGTGCGTTGCTGACACTGGTCGGATCCTGGTATGCCCACGTCTTTACCAAACCCTATCTGACGCCCGCCTGCGCGCAGCGTGCACCGACCTGATCGTTGGGACAGCAAGAGGCGCGCCCTACACCGTGATGGCTTTTTCGTAGCGACTTTATTCTGATTCAGGACGCTAGAGATCAACCGGCAGGTAGAAGAAAACGAAGCGCCCGTCCTCGATGTCGACCTTCAGGGTTGCGCCGTGATGCAGGCCATAATCCACATAGCCGGGCACGGCGCTGTCCCGATGACACTCGCTCGCGTGCTGGGGCGATTCGAAATCGCGATCCCGGTCGTACCACGACAGCAGCATGGCGTCACCGAGACGCGCCGCCGCCGCGTGATTTGCCATCTTCATCGCGGCGAGATAATCGGGCAACGCTGGATCGGGGTGCAAGGCCAGCAGCGCCACACCTGACAAGTCGGGTAACGCAGGCAAGGCGCAGGACGCGGCCTGCGCCTTGCCTGCAGCTGGCGCGATCACATCCGGGGCACGCACGAATTTATGGGTCATCGCCTGATTTTCCGATCAGCGCCCGTCAGTCTGTTCACGCCCTGCCATGCCTGCACGCTCCGCTACACGGTCGCCCGATGGATCTGCCGCTTGAGGCAATGAATGCGGTGCAAAACCGACTTGAGCTGGGCGCGATCGTGTGCCGCCAGCGCGACGACGCGTTTGAGCTTTAATTCGCGAATGCGGCTTTTTATCGACTTTTTGTCGATACCCACCACTGCATGATGGGCATGGGCCTCGATACCCAGTGCCGTGCACACCGCCGCGAGCAGAGGGTCCTTGTTGAGCTGGGTATAGCCTTTCACCGCCTCGTGCTCGATACCGGCGGCAATCTCACGCAACTCTGCCACGGTCTTTTTCTTGAGGTCTTCGTAAGTATGCGTCATGCGGGAACACTCCTTCGCTTCGTGCATCGAGGTGGCAAGTGTGTTTGGCGTT
>JAYSOL010000358.1:0-3910 GCA_043723045.1 Gammaproteobacteria bacterium
GGCACACGCCACAGCTGCTGTCGTAGGTGGCCTTGCCTTTGTCCGCACCGGCCGCATTGGCGGTGGGGATCAGGGCGTCCATCACCTTGTTGCTGCTGACAGCGACTTCGCCCACCGGCTTGATGCGTTCGGCCACGGCGGCGTCGTTCTGGGCGACGGTCTTGTCTTTCTTCAGGTTGGAGGCACTGACCACCATCTGGGCCAGAATGAAGATAACCACCGTCAGGGCGGCGAGGGCGGCGATGAGGCCGGAAAAGGTCTTTACAAAATTACGGTCAGTCATGTTTTATTCCTTTCAATAGCAGACATATATCCGCTCGCCGGACGGCACGAGCACCAAGATTTCGCGGCGGATTCTAACCGCAAATACAAAAAAAATCACTGCCCCCCGTCAAGCCATGGACCTGCCCGCCCGAGGCGGTTATGCTAGCCCGTCTGCGCCCTTAGCTCAGCTGGATAGAGCGTTGGATTCCGATTCCAAAGGTCAGAGGTTCGAATCCTCTAGGGCGCGCCATTCCTGCCCAACCCTGCGTGCGGCACGCGCTATTCCCGCTATCACTCCGCATGGTCTTTGGGGCCGATCGCTTCGGCGCGCGCCTTATCCATACAGATAACATGGATTAGTGGCTAAACCCTCAGCCGAATTCCCGCCAAATGCATGCACGAACCATGCCCACGCGCCCACGGTTGGAACGCGCGCCCTACCGGAGGGGGTTGAACAGACCCTAACTTAGCGCGAGGACGGTTTTTTCTTGCGCGCCGCAGCGGCCTTGGCAATCAAAAAATCCAGCACCTTCGGCACTTCCTCCTGGCCGTGGGCCAAGGTAGGGCTGGTGATATAGCGCCCATCCACAACGATGGTCGGCACCGAGGTGATGCCATAACGCGTTTGCAGTTCCTTCACGCGTTTCAGACTGTTTTCCATACTGAAGGCGTGAAAAGCGTCAGAAAAGCGTTTTTCATCGACCCCCTGCTCCACCACAAAGGCGGTAAGGCTTATCTCGTTATCCAAGGGGCGGTTTTGTTCATGGATGGCCTTGAACAGGGCGCCATCCAGTTTTTGGGCCACCCCCAGGGTCTGAAACGCGAAGTACGCCCGCGCATGCACGGCCCAGGTGTCACGGAAAATCGCCGGCGTGCGCACAAACTCCGCCTTCGGCGACAGGGTTTTACGCCAGCGGGCCAAGACCGGCTCAAGATGGTAGCAATGCGGGCAACCGTACCAGAAGAACTCGCGCACCTCGATCTTGGCGCCGGTTTCTACCGGTTGTTGCGGCACCACAATGTATTCAACGCCCTCGGTGTACTCGGCCCATCCGGCTAGCGGCACGAGCATGAGACTAAACAGCAGATAGGCCAGGGTCATTCTCCGCGTCTTCACCTTCATATTCTCCTTAATTATCGTTGGCAGGTGGGTAAGCAAAAATCTCTGGAGGGATGGCCAGCGGCTGGCTCCAGAGGGTTTTCCGGTATTCTAATATATACTCGCACTTTAGTTCTCGGGATCTTTAGCCATGACCAAATCCAAAATCGAACTGACCCAATTCCTCAATCAGCAGTACCTCTGCCAGTCCCTCACGGTGCGCGAGATTGAAACCCTGCTCGAGTTTACCGAACTCGCGGAATACAAAAAAACCGAGGTCATTGCCAACGTCGGCGAGGTCGGCGAAGCCCTCTACTTCGTCATCAAGGGTGAGGCCGCCCTCTATTATGAAGACCATGGCGCCGATCACGAAGTGGGAAGGGTGCACGAAGGCGAGCTCATGGGCGAAATGTCCTTCTTCGACCGCAAGCCACGCTCGGCGCGCATCCGCGCCACCGCGGACAACACCCAGGTGCTGGTATTATCCCGCGCAAAATACAAGCGTCTACGCGTCGAACATCCTTACATTGCCGTGAATTTGCTCGAACACGCCATCATCAGCCTGGATCACCTGTTCCGCAGCCTGTCGAGCGATGTGGCCAAATTCTCCCACTACATCTACGGCAGCGGAAAGAAATAATAGTTCATTGTCCCGCCGGTGACCGCCCCGCCGCCCAGGGCGGCACCAGGGTGTGCTCCACCTCCAGGTGATCGAGGACACGGGCCACGACAAAGTCCACCAGGTCGTCCACGCTCTTCGGTCGGTGATAGAACCCGGGGTTGGCCGGCAGGATCACCACCCCCAGACGCGCCAGTTTCAGCATGTTTTCCAAATGGATGGCGGACAACGGCATCTCCCGCGGCACCAGGATCAGCTTGCCCTGTTCCTTAATAACCACGTCCGCGGCACGCTCGATCAGGTTGTCGCTGGCGCCACTGGCGATGGCCGACAGGGTACCGCTGGTGCAGGGACACACCACCATGCGGGCGGGCGCACCGGAACCACTGGCGGGCGGGGAAAACCACTCATCCCGGGACAATACCGTGAGCAAGCCCGGCTTGACGTTATAGTGCGCGTTGAAAAAGGCCTCCATCTCCGCCGGACGGCCGGGCAGCTTCAGATCGGTCTCGTGGGCCAGCACCACCTGACCCGCCGCTGACACCATGAGATAAACGCGCTGGCCGGCCTTGAGTAAGAATTCCAGCAGACGCAGGCCATAGGGCGCGCCGGAAGCGCCGGTCATGGCCAGGGAGATGGCGTTGCGGTTCATGCGCGGCGCGCCGCCCGCGCCGTCAGGCGCGCCAGCAGCTTGGCGTGGATGCCATCAAACCCCCCATTGCTCATGATCAGCACCTGATCGCCGGCCTTGAGGTCGCGCGCCAGCGTATCCACCATGGCGTCGACCGTGTGATAGGCGTGGGCGCGACCACCGAGACCCGCGAGCACCTCGCCCATGTCCCACTTGAGGTCGGCGGGTTGCAGCAACAGCACCGCGTCGGCCAACCGCAGGGCCGGCGCCAGCTCGGCGCGGTGCACGCCGAGGCGCATGGTATTGGAGCGCGCCTCGAGCACCGCCACCAGGCGCCGGTCACCGACGCGCGCGCGCAAGGCCTCGAGGGTGACCGCGATGGCGGTCGGGTGGTGGGCGAAATCATCGTACACCGTCACACCGTCCACCGTGCCGCGCAGCTCCAGCCTGCGCTTCACGTTGCGGAAAGTGGCCAGTGCCTCGATGCCCACTTTCGCGGGCACCCCCGCGTGGCGCGCGGCGGCAATGGCGGCCAGCGCATTCAACACGTTGTGCTGGCCGATAAGATCCCAGGCGACCTCGCCCTGGAGTGCCTGACGGAAGTACACGCGGAAGCAACTGCCGTCGGCGTTGACCGGCTCCACATGCCAACCGTTGGCATCGCCAAAGCGTTCCACCGGGGTCCAGCACCCCTGCTCCAGCACCGCGGCGAGATGGGCATCGGCGCCGTTCACCACCAGCAATCCGGAGCGCGGCACCGTGCGCACCAGGTGGTGAAACTGGCGCTTGATCGCCTCGATGTCCGGGAAGATATCCGCGTGGTCGTATTCCAGATTATTCAGCAGCGCGGTGCGCGGGCGGTAATGCACAAACTTGGAACGCTTGTCGAAAAATGCCGTGTCGTATTCGTCCGCCTCGATGACGAAAAACGGCGCGTCGCCGAGGCGCGCCGACACACCGAAATTCTCCGGCACCCCACCCACGAGAAAACCGGGCTTGAGGTTGGCGTACTCGAGGATCCACGCCAGCATGCCGGTAGTGGTGGTCTTGCCGTGGGTGCCGGCCACCGCCAGCCTGCTGGCCTGGATACTGGAATACGCCGGACTGAACCCCGGCTTTTTGATCGGCGGTGTGCCGCAGAATTTCGGCATATCCGCGCGGCTAACTGAGTCACCATTCTTCGTCATCGAAGCCGATGAATACGACACTGCCTTCTTTGACAAGCGTTCCAAGTTTGTACATTATCGTCCGCGCACCGTCATTCTCAACAATCTGGAGTTCGACCACGCCGATATCT
>JAYSOL010000359.1:0-7163 GCA_043723045.1 Gammaproteobacteria bacterium
CTATGCCGGTGGCCATGAGCTTGGCGGCGTGTACCAGCAGCCGGGTGCTGGCGCCTTCGTCCAGGCCGTTGCCTTTCAGGTTGCGCGTCATGCCGGCGAATTTCACCAGGCGTTCCGCCATGCCGGCGTCGATGCCGGA
Organism: Gammaproteobacteria bacterium; assembly: GCA_043723045.1. Lineage (GTDB taxonomy): Bacteria > Pseudomonadota > Gammaproteobacteria > Acidiferrobacterales > UBA6901 > JANNJF01. Next base: position 140 of record JAYSOL010000359.1, read on the forward strand.
TTCGTGCACGATGATCTGCTTTTCCAGGGAGGCGAGCGGGTAGTTGAATTCAATCGCCACAAAACGCTGGCGTGTGCTCTGCTTGAGATCCTTGAGCACGCTCTGATACCCCGGGTTGTAGGAAATGGCGAGACAGAATTCCTTGGTGGCTACCAACAGTTCGCCGGTCTTCTCCACGGGCAGCACGCGCCGGTCGTCCGCCAGGGGGTGGATCACCACGGTGGTGTCCTTGCGCGCCTCGACGATTTCATCCAGGTAACAAATAGCGCCGAGGCGCACGGCGCGCGCCAGGGGGCCGTCGACCCACACGGTTTCACCCGCTGTTATAAGGTATCGGCCCACCAGGTCCGAGGCGGTGAGGTCGTCGTGGCAGGAAACGGTGATGAGGGGGCGCTTGAGGCGCCAGGCCATGTGCTCCATGAAGCGGGTTTTGCCACAACCCGTGGGGCCTTTGAGCAGCACCGGGATCTCGTTGCGATAGGCGGCTTCGAACAGGGCGATTTCTTCCCCCTGCTGTTCATAATAAGGTTCGGTTCGAATGAGGTACTCATCCGCGGTTAAGGCCTGGGTCGTCACGCTATTCCCTTAATAATAAAGCAACATTAGCCCCACTTTTACGCAAGCAGGACGTGAAGCCCCCAGTATGCCAAAAACTCTGGGCAATAGAAAAAACGTTTGACCGTCGTCAAATGCGGCCGGTCGCAGGACATGGTATAAATGGTCTGTTTCGGGGGTGGAAGCGATACAGTTTGTCTATCTCCGCATACAAAATTTCAATCTATATAAGGTGTGTCCAGCTGTGGCGGTCAGCCGCCCGGCGGGGTATGTTTCACTCCTTATATATAATGTCCATTTAGGGTCACGGCGGCTTGCCGGGGTCTTTAAAAATGCGACGGAGACGATAGCTATGGCGGGTGTAGTAGCAACGAACGAGACCATTTTGGTCGTAGGTGGCGGCATCAGCGGCATGACGGCGGCGGTGGAAGCGGCGGAGTGCGGCAAGCAAGTGGTGTTGCTGGAGAAGGGCCCGGCTCTGGGCGGGCGCGTCAGCCAGCTGTATAAATATTTTCCCAAGCTGTGTCATCCCACCTGCGGCCTCGAGATCAATCTGCGTCGCCTCAAGGGCAACAAGAACATTCGTGTGTTGACCCTGGCGGAAGTCCAGGGCATCACCGGCGAGGCCGGCAACTACAGCGTCAAGGTCAAACTCAAACCGCGTTACGTGAACGAAAACTGCACCGCCTGCGGCGCCTGCGGTGAGGCGGTCACCGCCGAAGTGGACAACGCCTTCAACTACAACCTGAATAAGACCAAGGCCGCGTACCTGCCCTTCAACATGGCCTACCCGCAGCGCTATGTCATCGACCCCAGCATCATCGGCACCCCCGAGGCGGACAAGGCCAAGGCCGCGTGCAAGTATGGCGCCGTGGATCTGGACATGAAGGAAGAGATCATCGACTTCAAGGCCGGCGCCATTGTCTGGGCCACGGGCTGGAAGCCGTATGACGCCGCCAAGATTCAGCCCTATGGCTACGATCGCTACAAGAACGTCATCACCAGCGTGGAGTTCGAGCGCCTCATGGACCCCTTCGGTCCTACTGGCGGCAAACTGGTGCGGCCGTCCGATGGCAAGGAGGCGAAGAATGTCGCCTTCATCCAGTGCGCCGGCTCGCGCGATCGCAATCATCTCAAGCACTGCTCGCGCATCTGCTGCATGGCGTCCCTCAAGCAGTCCACCTATGTGAACGAGCAGTACGGCGACGGCGGCAAGTCGAGTATCTACTATATCGACATCCGCGCCATCGACCGCTTCGAGGATTTCTACCAGAAGGTTCTGGCTAATCCGACCGTTAAGTTCATCAAGTCCAAAGTCGCCAACATCACCGAAGACAAGGCCACCAGCGACGTGATCCTGCACGGTGTCGACACCGAGGGTTACCACCGCTACGACAACACCCATGATCTCGTGGTGCTGGCCATCGGCATGGAGCCGAATGTGGATGCGCATAACATCCCCGGCGGCGTGCACGCCGACGTGAGCGGTTTCATCGAGGCCGATCCGGCCAACGGCGCCATCTTCGGCGCCGGTTGCGCCACCAATGCCCTGGACGTGAACCGCGCGGTGCAAAGTGCCACCGCCGCGAGTCTGCGTTCGATACAAGTGATTAACCGCGTCGCCAGAGCGGAGGCCAAATAATGAGTGCTACAGCAGCTGCAGAAATCAAAATCGGTGCATACATCTGTAAGGGTTGCGGCCTGGGCGAACGCCTGGACGCCGCACAACTCATGCAGGTGGCCAAGAAAGAAGGCAAGGCCGGCGTCGTGCGTGAGCACGAGTTCCTGTGCAATGCCGACGGTGTGGGCATGATCCAGAAGGACATCGACGCCGGGGAAGTGAACCGCGTGGTTATCGGCGCCTGTTCGCGCCGCGCCAAGACCGAGGCGTTTAATTTCGACAAGGTCACCGTGTCCCGCGCCAACCTGCGGGAACAGGTGATCTGGAGCCAGCCGGATACCGACGCGGCGCGCGAGGGCACGCAGGAAATGGCGGCGGATTACATTCGCATGGGCTGCGCCGAGGCCAAGAAGATGGTGCCGGCGGCGGCCACCTCCCATACGGGGCACAACAAGCGCATCCTCGTGGTGGGCGGCGGCATCAGCGGCATGACCTCGGCGCTGGAGACCGCCAAGGCCGGTTACGAAGTGTTGCTGGTGGAAAAGACCGCGGCCCTGGGCGGCATGACCGCGCAGTTCTTCAAGCGCACGCCGTCGCACGAACCCTACGCCGAACCGCAGGAAAATCCGGTGCCAGGTCTCATCAAGGCCATCGAGGCGGACAAGAAGATCAAGGTCTATCTCAGTTCCACTGTCTCCCGCACCAGCGGAGCGCCGGGCCAGTTCAGCGCCGACATCAGCGCGGAGAGCGGCGCCACCCAGACGGAGAACATCGGCGCCATCATCCAGGCCTCGGGCTTCACGCCGTACGATGCCAACCAGCTGCCGGAACTCGGTTACGGCAAGAGCAAGGACGTGGTGGATCACTTAGGGCTTGAGCGACTCGCCGTGGCCGCCAAGGGTGGCGCCATCAAGCGTCCGTCCGACGGCAAAGAAGTGAAGAGCGTGGTGTTCGTGCAGTGCGCCGGCCAGCGTGACACCACGGGCAAACACCTGCCGTATTGCTCCGGCTCCTGCTGTAACACCAGCATCAAGCAGGCCATGTATTTCAAGAATGCCAATCCGGACGTGGACACGGTGGTGCTGTACACCGACCTGCGCACCCCAGGCAACGGCGAAGACTTCTACCGCAGTGCGCAGAACAAGGGCGTGATCTTCACCAAGGGTGTGGTGTCGGAAGTCTCCACCTCCGGCGGCCTGGAAGTTAAATTCAAAGATTTAATTCTGAACGAGGACGCCGTCGCCAAGGCCGACCTGGTGGTGCTCGCCACCGGCCAGGTGCCCAACTCCGGCGTCAACATCGACTTGAAAGATGACGCTGTCGATCCGGCCAAGCCGCAGCCCGTGTCCATCCTCAACCTGACCTACCGTCAGGGCAAGGACCTGCCGCAGCTCAAGTTCGGCTTCAGTGACTCGCACTTCATCTGCTTCCCGTACGAAACCCGCCGTACCGGCATCTACACCGCCGGCCCGGTGCGCCGTCCCATGGACATCGTGCAGGCCATGGAAGATGCCACCGGCGCCGCCTTGAAGGCGGTGCAGGCGGTGGAGAACGCCGGCCTCGGGCGCGCGGCGCATCCGCGCTCCGGCGACCTGTCGTTCCCCGAGTTCCGGCGCGAAGGCTGCACCCAGTGCAAGCGCTGCACCGTGGAATGCCCCTTCGGCGCCATCGACGAGGACGAACAGCGTTACCCGGTGTTCAACGAGAGCCGCTGCCGCCGTTGCGGCACCTGCATGGGCGCCTGCCCGGTGCGCGTGATCTCCTTCGAGAACTATTCGGTGGACAGCGTCGGTTACCAGATCAAGGCGGTGGACATGCCGGACGAGTTCTCAGAGAAGCCGCGCATCCTGCTGCTGGCCTGCGAAAACGACGCTTACCCGGCGCTCGACATGGCCGGCATGCAACGCCTGACGTCGAGCGCGTTTGTGCGCGCCATCCCGGTGCGCTGCCTGGGCTCGGTCAACACCATCTGGATCACCGACGCCCTCAACAGCGGTTACGACGGCGTCATGCTCATGGGCTGCAAGCACGGTGACGACTACCAGTGCCACTTCGTCAAGGGTTCGGAGCTCGCCAGCGTCCGCATGAGCAAGATCGACGACACGCTGAAGAGCTTGAACCTGGAGCCAGAGCGCGTGCAGACGTACGAAGTCGCGATCACCGACATCCAGCGCGTACCGCAACTGATCAACGATTATGCCGCCAAGATAGTTGAAATCGGCATGAATCCGTTCAAGGGCTTCTAGGAGATTACGATGAGCGCAGCAAACAACGCGATGGTGGAGAAATATCGCAACGACTTCCTCAAGGAAGTCGAGGCGAACGTTGAAGGCGGAGAGTGGGTCAAGATGTGCATGCAGTGCGGTGTGTGCTCCGGCTCCTGCCCCCTAGGGTCCAGCTGGGAACATTCGCCGCAGAAGCTCTTCATGATGATACGCGCCGGCAAGCGCGATGACGTGCTGAAGAGCGAATCCATGTGGATGTGCACCTCGTGCTACAACTGCATCGTGCGCTGTCCGCGCGAGTTGCCCATCACCCACATCATGCACGGCCTGGCCAACTACGCCCACCGTTTGGGCATGGCGCCGAAGATGAATCCGACGCGGCGCTTTTCCGTGATCTTCTGGAACAACATCGTCAAGAGCGGCCGGGTGAATGAGCTGGAGTTGTCCATGCGCCTGTACTTCATGGACGGCTTCGTCAACGGCATCAAGAAGGGGCTGGAGATGGCCTCCGTCGGCATCGGCATGGTCAAGACCGGCCGCCTGAATCCTTTGGGCCTGTTCACCCACAAGGGCATCAAAAAACCGGCGCAGCTGCATGCGATGATCAAGAAGGCGCGCGCGATCGAAGACAAGCGCAAGCATTTGGCGTAAGGGTGAGCCAGAAAATGGTAAACAGTGCACAGCAGCCTCTACGGGGTTCCTTCTCCCTCTGGGAGAAGGACAGGATGAGGGCAGTTTTGACACTGCCCCCCTCACCCCGACCCTCTCCCAAAGGGAGAGGGAGAAAAGCACAACACACTATTCGGTGGTCGGATCAGTAAGGCGCGCGTCCCGTCAGGGATGGCCTGCATAACATACATCCGTTGGAGAATGAACGATGGCGAGAAAAGAATATTCGTTTTACCCCGGCTGCTCCTCGGAGCGCAAGGCGTCCGCGTCCAACTACATGGTCTCCGTGGAGTCCATGTGCAAGACCCTGGACGTGAAGCTCAACGAGATCCCGGACTGGAACTGCTGCGGCGCCTCCATCGGCTACGCCGAAGGCGGCGAGCTGCCGCGCCACATCATGAACGCGCGCAACATCGCCCTGTCGGAAGAACACAACAAGGACCAGGACATCGTCGCCACCTGTGCCGCCTGCTGGCTCGGCACCAAGGAAACCCAGGAGCGCATCAGCCACTCCGGCCCGCTGTTGGCGGACGTGAACGACATCCTGAAGGACGCCGGCCTGCATTACGAGGGCAAGGTGGCGGTGCGCCACATGGTCGAGGTGCTCATCGAAGACCTCGGCTACGACGAACTCAAGAAGCCGGTGAAAAAACCGTTGGAAGGCATCAAGTTCGCCGGCTACGTCGGCTGCCAGACCAACCGTCCCTTCGGTGTCGACGGCGAATCCTTCGAGAACCCCAAGTATCTCGACAAGCTGGTGGAGACCGTCGGCGGCGAGGCCATGGGCGACTACGACCAGAAGGTCACCTGCTGCGGCGGCGCCCTGGCCTTCTCCGAGCCGGAAAAGAGCCAGGCTCAGATCAAGAAGATCATCGAGAGCGCCTACGACTACGGCGCCGAGATGATCGTCACGCCCTGCCCGGTGTGCCAGATGAACGTCGAGGTCTACCAGGGTCAGATCAACAAGAAGTACGGCACCAAGTTCAACATCCCGGTACTGTATTACTCCCAGCTGATGGCCGTGGCCTACGGCGCCAGCGCCAAGGACGCCGGTCTCAACGGCAATATCGTGCGTGCCACGAAGTTGGAAGAGATTGCGGCCAAGAAGTAACCAGCCGCCACATGAGCCTGAAAAAGCCCGCCGCGTGCGGGCTTTTTCTTTGGATTATGCAAGCTACACTCAAGTCACCACACCGGCTAGTGCGGTTTCCAGACGCAGCCACTGCGCTTCGCTGCCGGGCAAACCAAAACGGATACCAGGCGGTTCATCGAAACGACGGGTGAGGATACCGAGGTGTGCCAGATGTTCATGGATAGCCGCGGCGTGCTGCGTGCGTGTCCATTGGAACAACGCGGTGCCGCCGTCCGGTGCCAGGCCGTAGTGCGCAAGGAGTTGGGCGAGGCGTCGGGTCTCGCTAAGCAGCTGCGCGCGCATCGTGTCCTGCCAGGCGCGGTCGTCGAGCGCCAGGGTGGCGACCCAACGCGTCGGACCAGTGATGGTCCATGGACCCAGGTGTTCCGACAAGGCGTCAAGAATAGGTTGTGACGCCAGCACAAAGCCTGCGCGCGCGCCGGCCAGCCCAAAGAACTTTCCCAAGGAACGCAGAACAATCATTCCGGGCCGGCCGCAGAAGGGGGCGAGGCTGGCCTCGGGTGTGGTATCCATAAACGCCTCATCCACAACAAGCCAGCCGCCGCGTGCCGCGAGGCGCTCATGCCAGGCGAGGAGTTGACCGGTGGCGAAGCGCGTGCCGCTGGGATTGTTCGGGTGGATAAGCACCAGAACATCGACGTCATCGACGACAGCATGAACATCCTCGACTGTCGCGAAGGTCACGGTGTGTCCGGCGTGTCGCCACGCATGCGCATGTTCGGCGTAACCGGGATGCAGCACGGCGACGCGGCAGGGTGCGCGCAACAGCGGCAGGGCCTGGATCGCGGCCTGGGAGCCGGC
>JAYSOL010000360.1:0-5639 GCA_043723045.1 Gammaproteobacteria bacterium
AACTTGTTCGCTTTGATCCGGATGGACCATGAAAACCACTTCATAATGACGCATTTTAGCTCCTTATGGCTAAGTAAGCCTCCCGCGGGATGGCGGTGAGGCAAGGAGAACCGCAACTTCTTCTTTATTAAGAGTCACGGCGGTAAGCCGCGGGATTCTAAAGCAGAGTCGGTCTTGGAGCAAGCTGCATGATGGGTGCAGGTTCAGCGTTTACCGGGCGGTGGCGCGGTACGCTGGCGTACCGCCTCAAACAGACAGATGCCTGCCGCCACCGACACGTTCAGACTGGACACCGAGCCTGCCATGGGGATCTGTACCAGAAAGTCGCAGCGCTCCTGCGTCAGCCGCCGCAACCCCCTGCCCTCGGCGCCGAGGACCAGGGCAATGGGACCGCGCAGGTCCGTGGCGTACAGGCTGTCCTGGGCGTCCCCCGAGGCCCCCACCAGCCAGATACCGTCCGCCTTCAGCTGGTCCAGGGTGCGGGCGAGATTGGTGACCTGAAACACCGGCACCGTTTCCGCAGCACCACTGGCCACTTTGCGTACGGTGGGGGTCACGGACACGGCGTTGTCCCGGGGAAGGATCAGGGCCTGGACGCCGGCGGCGTCGGCGGTGCGCAGGCAAGCGCCCAGATTATGGGGATCCTGCACGCCGTCCAGGACCAGCAGGAAGGCCGGTTGGCTCAAGCCCGACAGAAAGCCGCCGAGGTCAGCAACCTGGGTGGGCGTGGCGGCACGGCAACGTGCCACGACCCCCTGATGATTGGCCTCGCCGACCAACTCCTCCAACAGCACGCGCCCGGCCCGTTGCAGCTTCACCTGCCCGGCGCGTGCCGCCTGTAGGACGGCCTCGGGTTTTGGGCCACTGCGTTTTTCATCCAACCACACCTGCAGCACCCGTTCCGGCGATCGTTCCAGTACCGCCAGCACCGCATGCCAGCCGTAAATCAGCTCCTCGTGCACGTCAGAACGACTCCAAGTTAGAGCGACTCCAAGTTAGAGCGACCCCAAGTTAGAGCGACCCCAAGTTAGAACGACCCCTTGGTGCGCAACTTTGAACGCGAACGCGAGCGGGTGGTGCCACCGGACTTGGTGATCTTGACGCGCTTTTGCACGCGCCGTACCGGTTTGGCCTCACGCTCGGTCTCGTGGCGCGGATATTTCTCCGGTGATTTGTCGCCGCGCGCCTCGCTGCGGGACGCCGGCCGCTCGGCCCGTGTACCCGCAGGTTTCTCCGGCCGGCTGTCGGCGCCGCGCGCGGGTCTTCGCTCGGGTCGGCCCTCGGCACCCCTTTCCGGCCTGTGCTCGGGCCTTTTCTCGGGACTTCTTTCTGGTCGCCTTTCAGGCCGTCTTTCAGGACGCCTTTCGGGTCTACTCTCGTCACCGCCCTCGACCCTTTGCTCCATCAGTTTCACCAGCTCGAAGTCGAGCTTGGCCTCGTCCAGATCCACCTTCATCACACGCACCCTGACATGATCGCCGAGACGGAACACCGTACGCGTGCGCTCCCCAATCAGACGGTGTTTGCCCGCATCGAAGTGATAATAGTCGTTGCCGAGGGAGGTGATGTGCACCAGACCGTCCACGAAGATATCCGTGAGTTCGACGAAGATGCCGAAGTTGGTCACACCGCTGATGATGCCGTCGAACTCCTCACCCACCTTATCGAGCATGTATTCGGTCTTGAGCCAACGCAGTACGTCGCGCGTGGCGTCGTCGGCGCGCCGCTCGGTCATGGAGAAGTGTTCACCCAGGGACTGCATGGCCGCGAGGCTGTGGGCCGCCGGGCGCTGACGCAACACATCCTTGAGGGCGCGATGCACCAGCAGATCCGGATAGCGTCGGATGGGTGAGGTGAAGTGCGCGTAATTGGGGAAACCCAGGGCGAAGTGACCGATGTTGTCCGGGCTGTAGATGGCCTGGCTCAAGGAACGCAGCATGACGGTATGGATCAGGCGCGTATCCGGGCGGTTGGCCACCGCCGCCAGCAGTTTGGCGTAATCCTGCGCCTTGGGCTCGCCACCGCCGCCTAAGTCCAGCCCGATTTCCGAGAGAAACTCGCGCAGCACGGCGAGCTTGGGCTCGGTGGGCCCGGCATGGATGCGGAACGGCACCGGGACTTCGTGCGCCGTGAGGTACTCCGCCGCCGAGACGTTGGCCGCCAGCATGCACTCCTCGATCAGACGGTGCGCATCGTTGCGCTGCACCGGTACGATGTTCTCGATCTTGCGCTGCGCGTCATAGATGATGCGCGTTTCCGGCAACTCGAAGTCCACCGCGCCGCGTGCAATGCGTGCACTGTGCAGCACTTTGTACAGTTCATACAACGCTTCGAGATGCGGCACGACGGCGGCGTACTCGTGGAGCAATGCCGCGTCCCCGTCCACCAGTATGGCGGCGACCTTGTTGTAGGTAAGACGCGCATGCGAGCGCATGAAGCCTTCGAAAAACCGGTGGCGCTCGATCTTGCCGTCGCGGCTGATGTGCATTTCGCACACCATGCACAGACGATTGACCTCCGGGTTGAGCGAACACAGGCCGTTGGAGAGGATCTCCGGCAGCATGGGGATGACATAATCCGGGAAGTAGACGGAGTTGCCGCGGGCCACCGCCTCGGTATCCAGCGCGGTGGCTTCTTTGACGTAGCTGGAGACATCGGCGATGGCGACGATCAAGCGATAGCCGTCACTGACACGCTCGCAAAATACTGCGTCATCGAAATCGCGCGCATCCTCGCCGTCGATGGTAACCAGGGGTGTAGCGCGCAGATCTTCTCTACTGGCCAGGGCAGAATCCGGTACCTGAGGGGCGAGGTCGGCGACCTCGTTTAACACCGCATCCTGCCAGCTATGCGGCAGTTCGTACATGCGCATGGCGACCTCGATCTCCATGCCCGGCGCCATGTGATCGCCCAGCACTTCCACAATCCGGCCCACCGGCTGATGGCGCCGCGACGGATGCTCGACCAGCTCGGCCACCACGATCTGGCCGTGTTGCGCACCGCCCTCATCGCCCTCCGGGATGGAGATTTCCTGGTTGATGCGCTTGTCCGAGGGGATCAGGTAATGACTGCGGTTTTCCCCCATGAAACGCCCTACCAGGGTTTTATGCGCGCGCTCCAGGACCTCGATAATGGTGCCTTCCAATCGACCCCGCTGATCCACGCCGGAGACCCGCGCCACCACCCGGTCGCCATTCAATACCTGGCGCATTTCCCGGGGAGACAGGAACAGGTCTTCACCGCCCTCTTCCGGCACCAGAAAACCGAAACCATCCGCATGCCCCAGGACGCGGCCGCGGATCATGTCCATTTTTTGCAGCAGGCCGTACTGGCCGCGCCGGTTCTTCAGCAGCTGGCCATCGCGTTCCATGGCGCGCAGGCGGCGCGAAAAGGACTCTTCGTCCCGTTCACCCTCCACCCCCAGCGCGGACGCCAGCTGTTTGAACGACAATAGCTCGCCCACACTGGTGAGGTGGGCCAGAATGACATCACGGCCGGGGACCGGGAATTCGTATTTCCGCTCCTCAAGCTCGACCTGTGGGTCCGGGGAGGTGTTACCGTCGGTGTCCGGACGGGGATCGGTGGTGTTATCGGGTTTTTGCGTTGACATCAATTTCTTCTCTCGGTAGAGTGCGCCGCCTGACCTTGTTGGTATTGATAGGGTCGGGATGTGCCGGGGTGGCGGAACTGGTAGACGCGCTAGCTTCAGGTGTTAGTGGGGGTAACCCCGTGGAGGTTCAAGTCCTCTCCTCGGTACCACTTTTCAGCAACCGATGACAGACACTGTCTGTCATCGGCCTTCTTCAACTTCCGCTTCTTCATACTTCCAGGGCGTGTTGCTCGGATAATGTCCACCCTCATGCGAACGGGTGACGCAGTACTATGGTCTCGTCGCGATCCGCGCCGGTCGAGATGATATCCACACGGGTTCCCGTCACCTCCTCGATACGCTTGAGATAGGCACGGGCCGCAGGCGGAAGTTTTTCCAGACTTTTCACACCCAGGGTCGATTCCTTCCAGCCGGGCATGTCTTCGTATATGGGCTTACATTGCTCCAACGCATCCGCACCGCTCGGCGCGGTGCGCAGTATTTTGCCTTTGTACTCATAGGCCGTACACAGGCGGATGGTTTCCAAACCGTCGAGCACATCCAGCTTGGTGATGCACAGCCCGCTAAATCCATTGATCTGGTGCGCACGGCGCATGGCCACCGCATCGAACCAGCCGCAACGGCGCTTGCGTCCGGTGGTGGCGCCGAACTCATGGCCCTTCTCGCCCAGAAAATCACCCACCTTATCGAACAACTCCGTGGGGAAAGGACCCGCGCCCACCCGTGTGGTGTAGGCCTTGGTGATACCCAGCACGTAGTTCAGCTGCAACGGACCCACGCCCGCGCCGGAGCTGGCGGCGCCGGCGCTGGTATTGGACGAGGTCACATACGGGTAGGTACCGTGATCGATATCGAGCAAGGTGCCCTGGGCGCCCTCGAACAACACACACTTACCCTGCGCGGCGTATTGATCCAGGGTATCGGGGATATCCGCCACCAGGGGGCGCAGGCGTTCGGCTATGTTTAAGTTTTCGTCCAGGGTCTGCTGGTAGTCCACGGTGTCGCACTTGAAATAATGTTGCAGCGCGAAGTTGTGATACTCCATCACCACTTCGAGCTTACGCGCAAAACCCTTCGTATCGAGCAGATCCGCCACCCGCAGGCCGCGGCGCGACACCTTGTCTTCATAGGCCGGACCGATACCCCGACCGGTCGTACCGATGGCGGCCTTGCCGCGCGCCTTTTCGCGCGCCGCATCCAGGGCGGCATGGTAGCGCAGGATCAGCGGACATGACTCGCTGATGCGCAGACGTTCGCGCACCGGCACCCCGCTGCGCTCCAGCTGATCCATCTCCTCGAACAGCGCCATGGGCGACAGCACCACGCCGTTGCCGATGAGGCACATCACGTTGTCGCGCAATATGCCCGACGGGATCAGGTGCAAGACGGTTTTCTTGCCGTCGATGACCAAGGTGTGTCCGGCATTGTGGCCGCCCTGAAAGCGTACAACGGCATGCGCCTTGTCGGTGAGCAGATCGACGATCTTGCCCTTGCCTTCATCGCCCCATTGCGAACCGATTACGACAACATTCTTTCCCATGGCTACCTTCATGAACTCAACAGTGTTATGTTTTTCTGATCAGCCAAACGCCCTTTTCCTGCACCAATTCGCGGTCGCAACCGAGCTCGCTGGCGCTGACCGCCGCCCCCGGCAGCCCGATCACCACCCGCTCACCGGCGGCGCGTAACCGTTCCACTTCTTTGCGCAACACGCCATCCCGGCTCCACGGCGCATGGATGCCGGTGCGCGGCGGCGCATTGCCCGGCAGTATCTTAAGCAGGCGGCGCAAATCGGCACTGAAGCCGGTGGCGGCGCGCTCCCGGCCAAACGCCTTGCCGATGCCATCATAGCGCCCACCCTGGGCCACGGCCTGCCCGTGACCGGTGATAAACACGGAATACACCACGCCGGTGTAATAGCGATAACCGCGCAACTCGGCGAGATCGAAATACAACGGCACGCCGGGATGGCTGCTGGCGATGGCGTCGGCCACCGCCTGCAGATTGTCCAGTGCCTGACCCACCGCGA
>JAYSOL010000361.1:0-2189 GCA_043723045.1 Gammaproteobacteria bacterium
GTCGGCAGGCAGCCATATGACGGCACGGTCACACCCGACGGTCACTATTATATAGCCGGGTTGTTTGGCGAGGACGGTCTCGCGCTGGTCGATCTGTGGCAGCCGGACGGCGGCGCGCGCCGCATACTGGCCGGCCACGGGCGTGGCGAGCAGAAACTCCCGGTCTACAAGATGCCGCACATGGACAGTTGGGCGATGGCCGGCGACCGCGCGTATGTGCCGGGGGTCGGGCGCAGCGAAGTGCTGGTGATAAACCAGAGGGACTGGACCGAGGCGGGGCGTATTGCGGTCGCCGGTCAGCCGGTGTTCGTCGTGGCGCGTCCCGATGGCCGCCAGGTGTGGGTGAACTTCGCGCCACCGGTGAATGACACCGTGCAGGTGATCGATACGCTGACCGGCAAGGTGGTGCAGACGCTCAAGCCGGGCAAGGTGGTGTTGCACATGGAATTCACTCCGCGCGGCGAGCATGTGTGGCTGTCGGTGCGTGACGAGGATCGCGTGGATGTGCTGGACACGGCGACGTTCGAACGCATCGGCACCTTCCCGGCGGACAAGCCGAGCGGAATTTTCTTTACTCAGCGCGCGCACCGTATCGGTCTATGAACGAACTCGACCAGCGACTGCTCAACGATTTTCAGCGCGGCCTGCCGCTGACCGCCAGGCCGTATGCCGCCATGGCCGAAAAGCTTGGCGTGAGCGAGCAGGAAGTCATCGACCGGCTGGGTGTGCTGCGGCAGGCCGGCGCCGTCAGCCGGGTGGGCGCGGTGATACGCCCGCACAGTGTCGGTGTCAGTACCCTGGCGGCCATGGCGGTGCCGCCGGAACGGCTGGAAGAGGTGGCGGCAATGATCAGCGCCTATGCCGAGGTGAACCACAATTACGAGCGCGAGCACCATTTCAACCTCTGGTTCGTGGTGATGGCGGACCGGGAGCAGCGTCTGCGCGACGTCCTGGTTGACATGGAAAAGCGCAGCGGACTGAAGGTGCTTGATCTGCCGCTGCTGGAAGACTTTCATATCGACCTGGGATTCGACCTGCGATGGACATAAGCGAGCGTGATCGTCAGCTGATTGCCGCCATCCAGGACGGCCTGCCGCTGCATCCCCTGCCGTATGCCGAGGTCGGTGCGTGTATCGGCATGGGTGAGGGCGAGGTGCTGGAGCGCCTGCGTATACTGCAGGAAAACGGTGTCATCAAGCGCATGGGGGTCATCGTCCGGCACCATGAACTCGGCTATCGTGCCAACGCCATGGTGGTGTGGGACGTGCCGGACGAGCAGGTCTCCTCCCTGGGGCGTTGCCTCGGCGGCTTTGACTTTGTCACCCTGTGTTACCGTCGTCCGCGGCGGCTGCCCGACTGGCCGTACAATCTGTTTTGCATGCTGCACGGGCGTGATCGCGAGGTGGTGCTGGACAACGTGGCCTTCCTGGTGGAGCGCTGCGGATTGCAGCATCTTTCCTATAAAGTCCTTTTCAGCCGGCGACGCTACAAGCAGCGCGGTGCCCGCTACCTGGCGCCCGCCGAGGGGCCTGCTGCACTGCCAACCGCCGTGGGCGCACGCTAATGGACGCCCTCGATCGCGCCATCATCAACAGCCTGCAGGGGGGCTTTCCGGTGAGCGAGCGGCCCTATGCGGAGGTGGCCCAGCGCCTGGCCACCACGGAAGAGGAGCTCCTGCGCCGCATCGACGCGCTGCTCGACAACGGCACGCTCACGCGCTTTGGCCCGCTGTATCACGCCGAGCGGTTGGGCGGCGGCCTGACCCTGGCGGCGATGCGTGTGGCAACCGCGGATTTCGAGCGCGTCACCGGGATAGTGAACGCCTTTGCCGAGGTCGCGCACAATTACGCGCGCGATCACGAATTCAATATGTGGTTCGTGCTGGCCACGGAGACGCCCGAGCGCATCAGCGAAGTGATCGACGCCATCGAGCAAGCCTGCGGCTACCATGTTTACAATATGCCCAAGATCGAGGAATATTTCGTCGGGTTGAAGTTCGATGTATGAATTGAATGGCATTTACTTAAGGCGATTGTGTAGGGTGGGCATTGCCCACCAGCGTTGCCTATCGACGCCCCGTGTGGTGGGCGATGTACTGGAAACTGCTCCTGCGTTTCCAGTACTTCCGCCATCTCGGCGCCTGTTCCCGACAGCGCTCTACCTCGCCCATCCATGGGCTCGCCTGGCGG
>JAYSOL010000362.1:0-4597 GCA_043723045.1 Gammaproteobacteria bacterium
CAGTATCGGTGGCCTCACCAGCCAGCTGCTCCTTGAAATCGAATCACTGGGCGAGTTCGATCCGGCTATTTTTACGGCGATACGCAACTATTACTACGAAGATGTCGCCATCATGATGCCGGCTGATCAGCGCCTCGATGGGTCGGACGAGGATGAGGAGGAGAATGAGCAACAAGAGAAAGAAGAGAAATAACTATGATCGATAATGGTAGGCCGGTTTGCGGCGGCCCCGCCAAGGTTGATGCGATACGAGGGCAATATTGCGTTTAGGGGGGGGGCGGACCGAATCTTCCGCGGTTCGTTCATTCCGGCGCCTGGCCTAAAACAATTCGCGCCGCACACCCACCACAACCACAGCCATGACACCACAAAACAGCTACTGGGAGATCTTCACCAACCGTCGGGTCGGGGTGATGTTGTTCCTCGGATTTTCCTCTGGCCTGCCCCTGGCGCTGACCTCCGGTACGCTGCAGGCGTGGCTCACGGTGGAAGGTGTCGATCTGCACACCATCGGCCTGTTTACCCTTGTGGGCCTGCCCTACACCCTCAAGTTTTTCTGGTCCCCGGTGATGGACCGTTTTGTTCCGCCCTGGATGGGGCGTCGTCGCGGCTGGATGCTGACCACACAGATCGGTCTCATGGTCGGTATCGCGGCCATCGGTTTCAGTTCACCCAGCCATGCGCCCCTGGCGGTGGCGGCCCTGGCCATGGTGGTGGCCTTTCTCTCCGCCTCCCAGGATATCGCCTTCGATGCCTACCGCGCGGATGTCTTGCATGAAAAGGAACGTGGCTTCGGCGCCGGTGTGTCGGTGCTGGGCTATCGCATCGCCATGATCGCCTCGGGCGCGCTGGCCTTGATCGTCGCGGACTACGCCGGGTGGTTGAGTACTTACATGTTGATGGCCGGCCTGCTGATGATCGGTGTGGCGGCCACGTTGTATGCCCCTGAGCCGGAGGTGCGGGTCACACCACCGCGCACCATGAAGGAGGCGGTGGTGGGCCCCTTGCAGGATTTTTTTGGGCGACCGGGAGCCCTGTTGCTATTGGCCACCATCGTTCTTTACAAGCTGGGGGATGCCTTTGCCGGCAGCCTCAGCACTGCATTTCTTTTGCGTGGTGTTGGTTTTTCCCTGACCGATGTGGGCGTCGTGAACAAGGGCATGGGCGTGGCCGCCACACTCATCGGCGTGCTCATCGGTGGCGTCCTGATGGTGCGGCTGGGGTTGTTCCGGTCTCTTATGCTGTTCGGTATCTTGCAGGCGATTTCCAACCTGTCCTTCATGCTGCTGGCCTGGGTCGGCAAGAGCTATGCCCTGTTGGTGCTGGCGGTGGGTTTCGAAAATATTACCGGTGGCATGGGCACAGCGGCCTTTGTCGCGTTCATGATGGCCTTGTGCAACCATCGCTATACCGCCACGCAGTACGCCTTGCTGTCATCCCTCGCCTCACTGGGGCGTCAATACATGGGACCGCCCGCCGGTTATTTGGTGGAGTGGGTGGGTTGGGTGGAGTTCTTCTTTATTACGGCTCTGGTGGCCTTGCCCGGTATCTGGTTGCTGTGGCGTATGCGGGGAGACATCAAGGCGTTGGAGCATGACACCCCGCCAGGGAATGGATGAGGGTGCCAGCGGTACACACCACCGCATTTAACGATACACCTGATTTCCCATCTCACCTGGTAAGACCGGTGGGATGGAATGTACCAAATACTGTTCCTCCGAAATTTGTTCAATGGAAGCGGGCCGCTTACTATCTGTGTCTTGATTGCCATTCATCGGCTGGGTGATGACACCGGGTACACCCAAGCCGCCGACATCATCCGTCACTGATAAGGGAGCTATCATGTCAGAGATTTTCTCATCTCAGAGTATTCAACAGCAGCTGGCAAAAAGAATCCGCGTATTGCGTGTGTCGCGCGGGTGGTCACAGGAGGTGCTGGCGGAGCTGGCGGGATTGCACCGCAACTACATCGGGCATGTGGAGCGTGCGGAAGTCAATATTGGGTTGACCAACCTGGCGAAAATCGCCCATGCCTTCGAAGTGCCCGTCCATGAATTGCTGAAGATGGAAGACCTGGACATGCCGGGATATCTGTCCCGTACCGAAGAGACAGCCGCTTTCTATTTGTGCGCCTAGTGTGGCGTGCCCGCCCTAAGAGCCATAATCAGCCAAGATGATCAGCGCCACGCTGTGCCTGCCGGGCCTCAGGGTGTGGATGATAGGGTGGGGGGGAGGAAGGACTACCTCGCCCCGGCAGTCCCGAGGCAGGATGCCGGAGAGGGGCGTTGTGTCTAGACGGCTAATGGGCGGCGATATGGTCTTTGTGGGGAGACCCGTCCGTGTCGTCCGGCCTTGCTAAGGGTACCTGCGATTGGTGAGCCATCAGACCGAAGAGGATTGCCGCCGCGGAGCCTACCGCTAACCAGATAATTGCGAGCCAGATCATTATCACACCTCCTGTGTAGTTTTGTGTCCCATGCCGGCAACACGAAATGGCCTGACCACAGCCATTCTTCCTTTATCTTGTGCCGCTTTACCAAAGTACTAAGCCGCACATCCAAAACCAGACTACCCCAGTGTACACCAGGATTCATAGATGGCGCTGGGATGAGCGTTATGTGTCGTCCGATAAATGGTTGATGGGCGCCGTTGGCCCTATGCAGGCCATTGTGTGCCACTGGGAGGGTGACATTTTGCGGCCAATGTCGCTGAGTGCGCAAAACGCGCCCTTATGGTACTAAAGGTTGTCACATTGTTGCATTTCTGGTACCCAAACCCGGGGGAGGTCCGCCGCGGCACCGTGATGAGGCGGACCCGGCCTCGGCAGGTAAGGCACCCCCAAGCCGCCTTTACATCAATTAAAAGTTGGCACGCCCATTGCTCATTACTTCAGACAGAGACGGCGTCCCGCTTATTTTTGGGTAGAGGGGGTTTTATGCAGGGTATTTTTAGGAACTTATCGCGAATTTTCTCCGGCTTGCGCCGCCTATTTTTTGGCCGTAGGGTCAAAAATGCGTGCCTGGGCGCTGTTGGACTCATGGGGTTGGCCTGGCTGCCGGTGCAGGCGGCGTCCGCCACCCTGAGCAATACCAAGCCGTTCGCCATCTCCCTGCCCACAGACAGCGGCAGGCCTGCGCTGGCGGATCGTGCTTACCAGCAGGCCATGCAGGAATTTCGTTTGGGTCATCACCAGGAAGCGGTGAGGCTGTGGAGGTTGTCGGCGGCGGAAGGCGATCCGCAGTCCCAGTTCGCCTTGGGTGCCGTATACACCGAGGGTGACACCCTGGCAGGCGTGGCGCCGGATTATGCCCAGGCCTTGTCCTGGTACCGTAAGGCGGCGGACCAGGGCCATGCGGCGGCGCAGTTCAATCTGGGTATTTTCTATGCCCGCGGACAGGCCGTACCACGGGATATGGCGGAGGCCGCCCGGTGGTGGCAACCCGCGGCGCTGCAGGGGCACGTGGAAGCACAATTTAACCTGGGGCTGTTGTATGCCCAGGGTACCGGTGTGGACACCGACCTACGGGAAGCGGCCAAGTGGTGGGAGATGGCGGCGAAACAAGGTTATGCTGCGGCCCAGTTCAATCTGGGCGTGATGTACGTGAAAGGTCAGGGCGTGAACGAAGACCCCACGGAGGCGGTGCGGTTGTGGCAACTGTCGGCACGCCAGGGGTTCGGGCAGGCGATCGATGTCCTGAAGACTTTGTTAATAAACCCCTAGTCAGATCAGCGTGTACAGCAAATAATCAACACATTACACGTTGGTTTACGTGTAATGTGTGAACCGCCAGGGACGGCGGCATCGGTTTTTTCTTCATTCTCTCCACCCTATTGCAGGTTGCGGTCTGCCGCAGGAAACCGCACAATGTTCTCGCGGTTTGGGTATAACGACAACGGCCTGACACGTTTCCAATAATTCAAAGGCCAAAATCACTGGAGGAGAAACTAATGAGTTTACGACGCATCGGTATAGTAATCGGGGCACTCTTCGTTGTATTCGGTTGGGTTGGGGCTGCGCAGGCGGCAGATGAAAAATTCGGTATTTTCGAGCGTGTGCTGGAGGCCTCGGGTTCGTTTGAAGACACCACGGCGGCGCTGGAAAAGAGCCTGGCGGAATCGAAGTTGACGCTGCAGGGTAAAGAAGATCTTAAAATCCCGGACGGGATACAAAAAGCGCGGGTGTATATCCTGACGTCACCGAACTACATGGAGGCCGCCAAGGATCTGCCCCCCAACACCATTTCCGCCCAGATACTGCGTATCGGCGTCTATGAGTACGGCGACGGCAAGAAGACCCACGTCAACATGGCGAATCCCCTCGCCCATGCCATGGTCTTCTACGCCGGTACCGCGCAATATCCGCAGATGATCGCCGCCGCCAAGTTGGCTGCTCAGGAAATCAAGGACGTGGTGGCCAAGGTGTCGGGCACGCAGACCTCCGTGCAGCTCGAACCGACCCGTACTGAGAAGTCGCTGAACAAGTTCAATGGGGATGGCCCCGCCAAGATGATGGCCAAGTTCCGCAACTGGAGCGAAAGTCAGAATCTGGTGTTCAGCGACAAGCCCGAGAATTTCCAGGCTACTGTTGCCAAGGTTG
>JAYSOL010000363.1:0-7348 GCA_043723045.1 Gammaproteobacteria bacterium
CGCCGCCGCCAACTGCCTGGATTGTCATGCCGCGAAGGAGAATTATTATATGAGCGTGCACGAGATCCGGCCGTCGCGCGACCCGCTGTCGCCGGTAAACAAGGAGAATCGGGTGGAGACGTGCAAGCGCTGCCACACCTACGCCGACAAGAATTATGCCCAGCTCGATCCGCACCCCACGAGTGAGCGTAGCGATAATCCGTTCCGCTTCTATGCCGAGGTCACTTACAGCATCATCGGTAATGTGGTGATCGTCGGGCTGGTGGGTATTTCGCTGTTCGAGACGATCGGGCGCCGGCGCGACGGTGTCGCCTGGCGGCTGCGCTTTGGTTCTTCCTGGCGGCGTAAGAGCAAACGCGGGCGGGACCGTGTCGTCTGATGGCGTTGGTTTTGTCAATAATGGTGCAAGCATAGAGGCAATGACATGAAGTTATCCAACGAGGCACGTGACGTCCTTGAGACTTCCATGCGCCAGAACAAGGTGAATGCTCAGGCACGGGACGATATCGAGGCGCTGGTCGCGTCCTTGCCGGACGATAGAGTATTGTTGTGCAAGAACGTGGTCTCCAACCCCATCGGCGACATGTACAGATATTCGATACACATTCGTATTCAGCACATGCTCACTTTCGTCACTTTTCTGACACTGGCGTTTACCGGACTGCCTATTCTTTTCGTCGAGTCGTTCTGGGCAGAGCCGCTCAACTCGATGCTGGGCGGCGTGCCGGTGACGCGCATCCTTCACCGTACCATTGCAGTCGTCATGATATTTTCCATGATCTACCACTTATTCACCATAACGTTTGGCAGCCTGGTGCGCATCCGCGCCGGCAGGTTCGACATCCGCCGGACCATTATCCCGCTGTTCAAGGACGTGCGTGATTTCCGTGAGGATATGCTGTACTTCGCCGGTAAAACCGGGCAGCGACCGGCAATGGATAAATTCAACTATAAGTCGAAGATACACTATTTCGCCGCTGCTTTCGGAAACTTGGTCATGATAGTGTCGGGCTCGTCGTTTCTTTTCCCCGAACTCTGGGCGGCGATACTTCCCACGAGTTTCGTTGCGCATTGGCAGGAGCTGATGCGGCTGTCGCATCCACACGAGGCGCTGCTCGCGCTCCTCGTCATTGCTTTTTGGCATTGGTACAACGTGCATCTGGCGCCGGGGCGTTTCCCGATGCAGTGGACCTTCCTGACCGGCAAGATCACCCGTGAGCTGCAAATCGAAGAACACTTCCTCGAATATCTCCGTTGCCTGGTCGAGATACCCGAAGAGCGCATGCTGTTGCGTGCCATGCTGGAAAGCCGCGAGCTGATCGGCGAGGGCGGGTCTTCTGCCCAGGGTCAGCCGCAGCCCGACGGGGGTGGTTAGTCATGATGCTGCCATTGACGCCGCTACAGAAAATCATCGCCTACGCGTCGCTCCTGTTCGTGCTGGTGTGTACGGTGTTTGGCGTGTTCGTCATCTGGCTGCTGCTTACTGAATCGCATGTGTAGCCATTAAGGAACGTCTATGCAAACTATGGCCCCGATAAGCACGATACTCATAGTGACGGTGGTGTTGCTGTTCTTCTTCCTGGGCGTGGCCATCATGGTCATCATGGATCACAAGGCGAAATTGCCGGGAGGTTTCACCAATGACCCGTTCAGTATCGCCGGGATGCGGCGCGATCATCCGGCGATCGCCTTTCTAACTGCCATCATCCTGCTGGGCATTATTGTAAGCC
This sequence comes from Gammaproteobacteria bacterium, assembly GCA_043723045.1. Classification (GTDB taxonomy): domain Bacteria; phylum Pseudomonadota; class Gammaproteobacteria; order Acidiferrobacterales; family UBA6901; genus JANNJF01. The sequence goes on from JAYSOL010000363.1 coordinate 1,731, forward strand.
TGGTGTTGTCGATGGTCGCCGCCATCGGTGGTAGCTTCGGTTTGTTCAAGGCGCCGGAGAAGCCGGGACTGCTGGTGCGTCTCAGTGAGGAGCGAACCGCCGAGCGTCTGCGCCACTTCCACAACCTCCCGGACGAGGACTCGAGCCGGCAGGGTAAAAAGAATGTGTGCTTCGTGTGTCATGGCGATTACCCGCACTCGAAAGAACCCATGGTACGTACGTTGATGAATATGCATACACAGTTCATCGGTTGCATGACCTGCCATAGCGATCAGCGTAAGGTGCCGGAGAATAGCATCACTCTGCGCTGGTTGAATTTCTCCGGTATCGCGGTGCAGGGTCCGCCGTTCGGCACCGATGTGGATCCAAAAACCGGCTACCTCATCGAGACCGACGATGTTTACTCGAAAATCGTCGCCTACAGTACTTACGACGGCGCCGAGCAGCTTCTGGAGATCACCGATGACGATCCGCGCGCCAAGGAGTTCGCGGCACTGAGCGATCGTCTGTCCGATCACGATCGTGAATCGGTCAAAAAAACCTTCCATAAGTTGATCATGCTAAAAGGCCGCGCCTGCAGCCGTTGCCATGCCGCGGAGAGCAAGAGCTACGTGCCTTTCCGAAAACTTGGTTTTTCCGAGCGGCGTATCCAGGATGTGACCAATCCCAACATCATTGGAATAATGGAGAAGTCCAAAGACTTTTATATGCCCAGTCTGATGAAGTCGAAGGCGTCGCCATGGGCAGTCGAAACACAGCCCGGGACGAAAGCCGACACCCCGCGCTCGAAGGAGGGCGGTGCGCTGCGTGTCGATCCGAAGCAATGGCGGGGGAGAACGGATGACAAACCATCCGGTTCCAACAAAGAAAAGCGCTAAGCACGTGCGCCGGGCGGTGAGCGGTGTTATCGGTCTGTGGTTGCTCGTCGTCGTGCCGGCGTGGGCGGACGCCATCGCGACGCGCGCGCCGCGGCATTTGTTCAGCCTTACCAGTGCCGCGGGAACCGCGCTCGCCCTGCCGACGGATGTGGCCGTCGGACAAGGTGGCCGTATCTACGTGGTCGATGGCGGCAACCAGCGCATCGCGGTTTTCGACCGTCGTGGTGGCTCCCAGTTTGTTATCGGGCAACGCGGCTCCGGACGCGGTGAGTTCAAGGATCCGGTGGGTATAGGCACCGGCCCCGATGGCCAGGTGTATGTGGCGGATAAAGGCAACCAGCGTATTCAAATATTCGCCGCCGATGGAAAATTCCTGCGCATGTTCACGGTCGGCAGTGGCGGCCGATCGGTACCGCCCATCGATGTAGCAACGGATGCCCGTGGCAAGACCGTGTATGTTACCGGCAATAGCAATCACAAACTCATGGCCTACTCGCCGGATGGCCGTTTGCTGCACCAGTGGGGCGGTCAGGGCGTGAACCGAGGTGAGTTCCGCTATCCCGCGAGTGTCACGGTGGGGCTGGACGGCCGCGTGTATGTGGTGGATGTGTTCAATACCCGGGTGCAGGTGTTCGATAAAAACGGCAGCGCCTCGGCCATCGGCGAATGGGGGGTGTTACCGGGCCAGTTGTTCCGGCCGAAGGGCGTGGCCACGGACAAGCGCGGCCGGGTTTATATCAGCGACAGTTATCTGGATGTGATACAGGTGTTCGATGACGCTGGTCAGTTTTTGTATGTGCTTGGCAGTGCCGGTGTGCCCTACCGGTTCGAGGCCGCTGGCGGAATCGCCATCGACGCTGACAACCGGCTGTATGTCGCGGAAATACTCAAAAACCAGGTTTCCGTCTACGAGTTAAAAGAATGATCACCCTGGTTTCATGGTTGTGCAGGTCTTGGCGGGGAATGGTAAGCCTCCCAGTCGCGGCCACTGTGATCCTCACGCTGGCGGTACCGGACGCCCGCGCGGCGCAGGACGTGGCGGCCAACCGCGAATGCGCCACCTGTCATATCATGTGGTTGACCGACTTCAAGCGGCCCGATGTCACGCCGCTGGTGGCCTACGAACCGAAGCCGCTGGTGGCCACCGGCCGCCAGGATGTGGCCAGCACCGAGCGCATGTGCTTTTCCTGCCACGACGGTTTTGTATTGGATTCGCGTCCGGTGTGGCGTAGCGCGCGCCACGGCCATCCCGTGGGCGTCAAGCCCACGGCCAAGGTAAAGATACCCACGTCCGGCGGCAAGGTGATCTTTCCCCTGAACGACGATGGCAAGGTCTATTGCGGCACTTGCCACTCTGCCCATGGCGTCGACTGGGCGCAATCGGAGTCGCCGGTATTCATGCGCGTCAAGAACGTCGATTCCAGTCTGTGTATGGCGTGCCACCTGGAAAAAAGAGCCGGACCGGAGGCAGGCAACCACCCGGTATTCCGACCTATCGACAAGCCGCCCGCCAGCCTGGCGGGCGCCGGTGGCAAGTTCGGCAGTGGCGGAAGTGTGATCTGCCAGTCCTGTCACCGCGCGCACGCGGCGCCGGAAAAAAATATGCTGGTGATGGACAACAGCCAGTCGGCCTTGTGCGGCACTTGTCATACGGGCAAACAGGACATCCTGCAGACCAAGCACGACCTTTCGATCATGGCGCCGGAGGCGGTCAATATTCACAACCAGACCGCAACCCAATCCGGACCCTGCGGCGTTTGCCATCTGTCGCATAACGCCAACGGCCCGGCGCTGTGGGCGCGCGACGTCTTCCCCGGAGTCGACCCGATGTCGGCACGCTGTCTGATCTGTCATAACCCGGAGGGACTCGCCAAGAAAAAAACCACCGGCGAACATAGTCACCCGGTGGATGTCGCCATCGCCGATATCGGCATCGGCGTGAACTCGCAGGGCTGGAACAGCCGCTTTCCGCTGTTGAACCCCAACAAGCCGCTGACGCCGTTGCCGCTGTACGACAATCGCGGCCTGCGCACCCGCGATGCCGGTAAAGTCGGCTGTGCCAGTTGCCATGACCCGCACACCTGGTCGCCCACGCCGGCAGGTCAGTCCGCGGCAAAAACAGATCCGCGTAAAATCGAAGGCAGCGGCGCCAACAGTTTTCTGCGTCTGCCCCTGGATGCCAATAGCACGTTGTGCGCCAATTGCCACGCCGACAAGGCGGCGCTGGCGCTGTCGAAGCATAATCTGGCCATCACTACCCCTGTCACCAAGGGCAAGGTCCAGGGCCAGGGCAAAAAACCGGTACGCGCCACGGCTGCCGACCCCGAGCTTGGGCTGTGCAGCACCTGCCATCAGCCGCATAACGCCAAAGGACGTTTCCTGTGGGCGCGCGACACCGGGCCGGGTAAAGGGTTCACCGTCGGTTTGTGCACCGGTTGCCACCGGGAGGGCGGGCAGGCAGAGAAGAAACTCGTCGGCACGCATAGCCATCCCGTAGGCATGAAAGTGTTGGACGGCATGAAGCCCAATCTGCCGCTGTTCGGTGCGACCGGCGCCGGCGACGCCGCTGATGGCGTGGTGGAGTGCGCCAGCTGTCACGATCCGCATCAATGGGATCCGGCCAATATCGCGAGCCGCGCCGGGGCGGATAGCAGGGCGGCGGGCGACGCCTCCACCAGTTTCCTGCGCGTATCGGCGGCGGGACGTTCGGATTTATGCGTCGAGTGTCATCAGGCGCAGAAGTCCGTGCGCCGCACCGAACACGACCTGAACGTGACCGCGGCCAAGGCGGTCAATGCCCAGGGCGAGACGGTGGCTAAGTCCGGTGTGTGCGGGCAATGCCATCTCGCGCACAACGCGGTCCAGGAGCGGCACTTGTGGGCGCGCAAGCCGGGTGCGGCGCCGACCGGTTCAGAGCAGCTTTGCCGGAGTTGCCACGTGCAAGACGGGATCGCCCAGGCGAAGATACCATTGGAGAGCCGGCATCCCGCCAAAGTACAGGTGTGGTCGCACGCGTTGCGCGCACGTTTCAGCAAGAACGCCGGTGCCGACATCCCGGTATACGGCGCGGATGGCAAGCAGGCATCGGTCGGCGTCATAGCCTGCGCCAGTTGCCACAATCCGCACCGCTGGCAACCGGACAAGGCCGAAGAGGGTCCAGGCAGGAATATCGAGGGCGATGTGCGCACGAGTTTTCTGCGCGCTGCAAGCAGTGAGTATATCGTCTGCGCCGATTGCCATGGCGAGGACGCATTGTTCCGGTATAAATACTTTCATGGCCGGTCATCGCATCGCGACTACCCGCTGTATCGTTGAGATGCATATCGTCTGTGGCTACAACTGGGGCACCTGCAAGCTGGCCTCTACAAGGTGTCGCCAGTGCTCGAATAGCATCGGACGCAGTCGGCCTGGCGGGAGGAGTGCAAGCCGCATCGGGGCGGTGTCCGGTGATCGGCCGCTGTTCCCGGGACGGATACTGAGCATTAACGAGCAGACGTTACCTTCCGACCGCTCGCAGATCGGGGCCCCGGTTAACGGCGCGCTGGATGCATCTCCACCTTGATATAGATCAATGTTGAGCCAGTCCTGGTATGTTAACCTTCGCCCGCAACTAACAATAATCAATTAATGGCCTCGAGGATTCAGAAGATGACGATGGCAGCCGTTATTCGCGTTGCGTGGATGGTAATCTTTATGCTGGGTACCGCCGCGTTTGCCTGGCTGGATTGGCGCGGCAGCGTACCATCGGCCATGGCCTGGTTCCTGTTAACCGGCCTGTGGTCCGCGATTTGCGGCATCGGCTACACTCTGATGCACTGGTTCAAGGTGGAGAGAGTGCCTCGTCGCATTCACGTGCCGTAGTCCATAATAAGCGGACTGTCATTCGCAACGATCAAGTCAGAGCCATGCGAAAAACCGAATTAACAATAAAAATTGTCATGCTGGCCATTACCATCGCCGCTCTGCACGGGCCCGGGGTCATCGCCGAGGCGGCAGACACTCTTGATTGTCTGACTTGCCACAAATACCGGGGCTTAAGCCGGGTGGATGAACAGGGAAAGTTCCGCCTGTTCTACGTCAATAATGAGCTGTTCGAGAGCGGGCCCCATCGACGAAACAACTGCAGCGACTGCCATACGGACATCGACCGCATCCCGCACAAACCGGCGAAAGCGGTGGATTGCACGCAACAGTGCCACATCGTCGAACCTTCCGGCAGCGTGAAGTTCTCGCACGAGTCCATCGCCGACACCATGGCGAAGAGCGTGCACGGGAAGCTCGATGCGGAGGGCAAGCCGAAGCCCCATCCGGAGGACTATCCGCACTGTAAGGACTGCCACGAAGAGCCGCTGTACCGGCCGGTTTCGGTCTTCAAGGGAGTGGTCAAACACGGCGTGTCGCAGCGCAGCATCAGTCGCTGCAAGAGCTGCCACAAGAGCGGCAATTTCGCGGAAGATTTCTACGAGCATGTCACGACACGGCTGCACAAAACGCGCTTCCCCCTGGAGACCATCGAGACCTGCGCCAAGTGTCACCAAGATCCGGAATTCCGCAAGCGCCACAAGCTCGACGATGTCGTTACCAGCTATAAGCAGACCTTCCATGGCAAGCTGATTCTGCTCGGCTCGGAACGAACGCCGGACTGCATGGATTGCCACGTGGTGGAAGGCGAGAACACTCACCTGATCGAGTCCAAAACCGTGCCGACCTCGGCGACGCACACGGCCAATCTCAGCAAAA
>JAYSOL010000364.1:0-4765 GCA_043723045.1 Gammaproteobacteria bacterium
TGTGTTGTTGGGGCTTCAGCCCCTTACAACCACGGCCTACCCCTTGCGGGTGTAACCCAACAAAACCCCGCCGACGCGGCAAAAGCACCTTTGCTGCTACGCCCTGTCCACGAAAAGATGTCGGGTTACGCTACGCTAACCCGACCTACGGGACTATTGTCAGATATCCCTGTGACAGTGCGCTATTGACTGCGTCATGCGGTGATGCGGGCTATACTGCTGCGTGACATTTAGCGGAGAACGATTTACCTGGCCACCATCGCGTCAGGCCAACCAGCGCTATGTTCAGTTATATTAAAAATTGGCGCCGCCAGCGCATCATCAAAAAGTCGCGGATCACGCCGGCGCAATGGCAGGCGGCCTTCGCGCGCCTGCCATTGCTGGATCGCCTGTCGACGCAGGAGCGACACGACTTGCGGGACCTGGCCATTCTGTTTCTGCATGAAAAATCCTTCACCGCTGCCCACGGCCTGGTGCTCACGCAACATATGCTAGTGATGATCGCCTTGCAGGCCTGCCTGCCGATTCTGCATCTTGGCCTGGATTGGTATGAGGGCTGGTCGGCGATTATCGTTTATCCCGAAGGCTTTGCGCCGGAGCGCACGGTGATGGATGAATATGGGGTAATGCATCGGACCCAGCACACCTTGAGTGGCGAGGCCTGGCAACAGGGCCCGATCGTCCTGTCATGGCATGATGCGCAGCAGGCCGGCGAAATGGACGGCGACAATGTCGTGATCCACGAATTCGCCCATAAGCTGGATATGCTGAACGGCGCGGCCAACGGTTTTCCGCCGTTACATGCGGAGATGGACGCGGCGAAGTGGGCGCGCGACTTTGGCGCGGCCTTCAGCGATTTTCAGGGGCAGGTGCACGCCGGCATCCCTACCCGCATCAATCCCTACGCAGCGACAGCGCCGGCGGAATTCTTTGCCGTGGTCAGCGAGGCGTTTTTTGAAAGCCCCGCGGTGGTGAAGGCAACCTATCCCGATGTGTATGAAAACCTGAAGCAGTTTTATCGCCAGGACCTTCTTGCCGGGCAGTGACAGCGGGCGTAGCGGCCTGTCACGCCCCGTGCCGCTTATCCCACTGGGCGCGATAGAGAGGTGCGGTTGCGCCCCGCATGTTTGGATTGGTACAGGCCTTGATCGGCTGCCGTCAGCCAGTCCTTATAATTTTTCATGTCCGCGCTGATGTCGGCGATGCCCAGGCTGATGGTGTAGCGTATGGCATGTTCGGCATGCCTCACCGTCAGTGCCTCGATGGTGGTGCGCAGGCGTTCGGCCACCACAAGGCAGCTGTCCGCGGTGGAATTAATCAGGATGACGCCGAACTCCTCACCGCCATAGCGGCCGGCGATATCGGTCGTGCGGATGGCCTCGCGCAGCGCCTGGGCGGTGGCGCGTATGACGTCATCGCCGGCCGGATGGCCATAGGTGTCATTCACCTTCTTGAAGTGATCGATATCAAACATGATCAGCGTGCACGGATGGTGTGTGCGCTGGGTGCGCGCGAATTCGAGCGCCAGGCAGGACTCCCAATAATTGCGATTGTTGAGCTGCGTGAGCAGATCCGTGCGGCTGAGCTGTTCCAGTTGCACGTTGGCGGCCAACAGGTCGGTCTTGCCGGTGGCGATATCGGTGACGTCGTAGATGATGATGCCGACCTGTTGCACGCTGCCGTCCAGGGCCATCAGCGGGATAAAGGTAATGTTCTGGTACATAAAATCCGCGCTGCCGGTGATGGGCCGGGCATTCTTGAATTTGAACAGAAACGGCCGCTGCTCCCAGGTGGTAAAGGCACGGCTCTTCAGCTGCACCACCGATTCCGCCTTGCGCTTGAACCAGTCCTGGGGGATATCCGCAAACAGTTCAAAAATCCCGCGGCCGATCACCTGATCCGAGCGCAGGCCGCTGTGACCGGCCATGAAACTGTTCCATGCCTGGATGTGATAGCTGCGGTCGAGCACCACCAGACCGACGTCGATGGACTGCAGGGCGTCCATCACCCAGTAAATATCGCCGATCTCTATCTTTTCAGCTGCCATGGTTTAACCGCTCAGGTAAGAGATGCGTGTATTGAGCGGCTTGATCGAGTCCTCGGTAAAAAGCAGCAGCAGGTCGCAGCTTATTTCCCGGTTTTCGATGGAGCAGCTCATCTCGATGGTCAGGGTGGGTGTCCAGCGCGCGGCGTTGCGCTGCAACAGCTGCCGGGTTTCGGTGCGGCGTCCCAGCACCATGGGGTAACTCTGGCTGAGGTTGAAATCCAGCTGGTCGGCGATGCCCTTGAGCGATGCGCTGATGATGATATTGGCGATGTCGGTCAGGAGTTCCGCCTGTGCGGCGTCGTCCATCTCGCCGGTATACTTCAGCAGTTCGGCAATATCGGAAAAGCGCGATTGGTTGAAGATCAGCAGCGCCTCGCCGGCCACGCCGGAACCGATGAATCCCTGGCAAACCCCGGCGCGCGCCTCGTTGTTGAGGATGCGATCGATGGTCACGCTGAGCTCGGCGGGTTGCATCATCTTGACGTGCGGGACCGGCATGATCACGAAGGCACCCAGCAATCTGGCCAATAAATCCACCGCCTGGCCCATAGCGACATTGGCGATCTCTTTGTATCCGTCGAGGGCATCCACCTCGACGGCCAGGGATTTGGTCTGGGTAGTGGCGGTGTGATGGATGCCGTACTTCTTGAGGAGGGCGGAAATATCCCCCTGGGCCAGCGGTTTTTTAAGGAAATCCAACGCCCCCAGCTTCATGACGCGTTCCCGCGCCTCCGGCTGAATGTCGCCGGACACCACGATCGCCATGGTGGGCAGATCCTGCGCGCGGATCGCCTGCAATACCTCATAACCATCCATGTCCGGCATGTTGAGATCCAGAAACAGGATGTCACCCTTACCGGCCTTGATCGCCGCCAGTGCCTCGATGCCATTGCCGGCAAAGCTCACGCTGACGTCCCAATCCTGGGGCAAGGTCTGCGCCAGCTGCTTGCGGGCAAAACCGGAGTCATCGCAGATGAGTACGGGTATGGGCATGGGGCGGGTTCGATTATTCGCGTACGTTTATGGAGAAATCGCTAGGTCCGGAACTCTTTCTCTATTTTTCAAAGAATAGACTGAATCGGTGCGTTAAGAAACCACGGATTCCCGGTTTGTCGTACGCAGGTCTGTGGCCATGGGCCTGCCTCGGGGAGCTGTGGCATAGAACCCCGCAACCGGGGGTGTGGGTGTCGCCGATGTCGTTTTTGAGTCCGCTGAGGGGGCGCATAGCGGGTGGCGGGCGCTGCTGGCCATCCAGTGTTAGTCTGTGGCAGAAGCCGGCCGAGCCGGAAGGGGATCAGGTCTATGGGTTACAAAATGCAGATTTACCAGGTCCTGGCCCAGACTGCCGCCCTCATCCTGTGTGGCGTGGTATGGCGCCAACTCAGGCCGTTTGGCCTCGATATCGGCGACACCCGCCGTGTGCTGTCGAATGTGGTCTACGGCCTGTTGCTGCCGGCACTGGTGCTCAGGGTATTGTGGCGCGTCCCCTTAGGTTTGGATGTGCTCAAGGTGTCCTTCGTGGCGGTGTGCGCCATCAGCGCCGCACTCCTGGTCGCCTGGGCCTGGTATCGCCTGCAGGGCGGCGATCGACCCGCGGTGGGCGCACTGCTGCTGGCGGCGGCCTTCGGCAACGTGACCTACCTGGGCCTGCCGGTGCTGGAGAGCGTTTTGGGTCCCAAGATGCGCCACGTGGCCCTGGAGTACGATCTCTTTGCCTCCACGCCGCTGTTGCTCACGGTGGGGGTGTTGCTGGCGCGGCACTACGGTGGCCTGGGAAAAGGTGAGAATCCACTGGTCGCCCTGATCAAAGTCCCGCCCCTGCTGGCCGCGGTGGCCGCCGTGGGCCTGAACCTCACCGGCGTGCCGCTGCATCCCTGGTTGGAAGGGGTCTTGGACAAGTTGGCATCCGGGGTCATCCCGTTAATGCTGGTGGTGGTAGGACTGGGTCTGGAATGGAGACACGGCTGGGCCAAGCGGTGGGTGCTGCTGGCACCGGCGCTGGTCATTCAGATGCTGCTCATGCCCTTATGGGTCTGGGGGTTGGGATTGGGCGTCGGTCTGAGCGGGGATTTGCTGACGGCGGTCGTGCTGGAGGGGGCCATGCCCTGCATGTTGCTGGGCATCGTGATCTGCGAACGGTATGGCCTGGATACGCCGCTGTATGCCGAGGCGGTGACCGTGTCCACCGGGCTATCGGCCCTGACGCTACCCGCGTGGTACTACTGGCTGACCTGAGCGCCGCCGCCGCCCAGGTCAGGTCGGATTACTTGAGCTTGCGATTATTGGCCACCATCTCTTCGATGATGGGCGTCAGGATGATCTCCATGGCGAAACCCATCTTCGGACCCGGCACCACGATGGTGTTGGGTCGCGACATGAAGGAGCTGTCGATCATCTGCAACAGGTGGGGGAAGTTGTGCTTGCGGTGTTCGCGGAAGCGAATCACGATCAGGCTCTCATCCGGCGTCGGGATATCGCGCGCGATAAACGGATTGGAAGTGTCAACAGTGGCAACGCGCTGGAAGTTAATATCCGTGCGTGAAAATTGCGGCGTAATAAACTTGATGTAGTCAGGCATGCGACGCATGATGGTGTCTACCGTTGCCTCTGCCGAGTAACCGCGCTCAGCCTGGTCACGGTGAATTTTCTGGATCCACTCCAGGTTCACAACCGGCACCACGCCAATACCCAGGTCTACATGTTTTGCTGCATCATGCG
>JAYSOL010000365.1:0-4681 GCA_043723045.1 Gammaproteobacteria bacterium
CACCCTACAAAAAGCGGCAAGCTATTTTGAAACAGCTGCGCATAAACTATGCCCTATTTGACGGTCGGGTCGGTAACCCAGCAGTCCTACTCCACCGTCACGAAGGCGTTGTGTATGCCATAGCCGGCGATGCGCTGCGCCAGGTTGTCGCTGGCATCCACGCTGGCCAGCGGCCCGATGCGTACGCGATACAGGGTGGCCTGGTCCTGAGACGCGACCTGTACCTGCACCGTCTTGAACTCTGCACGTTCCAGTTGCACTCGCAGGCTCTCGGCGTTGTCGCGGCTGGCGAAGGCGCCGACCTGCAGGTACAGGCGTGGCTGTACTGCGTTATCCGCAGGGGACGGCGCCGCCGCGGGTGCTTGCGCCGTCATAACGCTGGATGCCGGTTCGTCCGTGCTGATGCCCACGACCTCGACGACGCCGGTACCGCTACCGACGATGCCGAGGCGCGAGGCGGCGGCGTAGGACAGATCGATCAGGCGGTTGTCCAGAAACGGCCCGCGGTCGTTGACACGTAGCGTGACGCTGCGGCCGTTGTTCAGGTTGCGCACGCGCACGTAGCTCGGCAGCGGCAGGGTCTTGTGCGCCGCGGTCATGCTGTACATATCATAAGCCTCGCCGCTCGACGTTTTTTTGCCGTGGAATTTTTTCCCATACCAGGAGGCGATGCCACGCTCGTGGTAACTGCTGGTATTCTTGAGGGGATAGTACATCTTGCCGAAGACAGTATAGGGTTTATTGCCGCTGGTGCTGCGCGGGTCGTTGCGCGGTATTGCATCGGGAATGGCGGAAATGTCCACCTGCGGCCGGCTGTGCGGGCCGTCATCCTGATAGTAGCCGCCGCGGTTGCTTGGCACGCTGCTGCACGCCGCCGGTAACAGTGCGAGCAGCAGCAGGGGCAGGATGCGGTGTGCGCCGCAAGGAAATCGAATAATGATCACGGTGGTGTCTCGTAATACTGTTGGTGCAGCTGACGGCTGAGCTCATACACCGCCATGGCGTAACGCTTGCTGCGATTATAGCGTGTAATGACGTAAAAGTTATTATAACCGAGGCGATGCATCGGTCCGCTTTCGCCCTCCAGGGTAATGAGCGCGGCCAGCTGTTTCAGGTCTATGCCCTCGATCGGGATGACGCCGTATTTCTTCAGTTGCGAGATGTTGAGGGTCGGCTCGTTGCCGGCGCTTTCCAACCAGCTGTACAGGCTGCCTTCGAGCTGGACGTCATCGGTCACCGCCTCGCTCTTCAACCAGCCGTGCGCCTTGAAATAGTTGGCCACGCTGCCGATGGCATCCGTGTTGCTGGTGAGAAGATTACGCTTATGGTCGCCGTCGAAATCCACGGCGTAACGCCGATAGCTGCTCGGCATGAACTGGGGCACGCCCATGGCACCGGCATACGAGCCCTTGATGCTCAGCGGATCGACCTCCAGCTCCTGCGCCAGCAGCAGAAACTCTTCCAGTTCGCCACGGAAGAAGTCCGCGCGGTCCGCGGACTTGAGTGTGAGTGTGGTGAGGGCATCCAGCACGCGGTAGCCGCCGACATTCTTACCGTAGCGCGTCTCGACGCCGATGATAGCGACAACGATCGCCGGGTCGACGCCGAACTCCTTGGCGGCGCGCATCAGGGTCGCGTCATTCGCCTTCCAGAACTTAATGCCGAGGCGCACGCTCTCGTCGGTGACGAATATCTTGCGGTACTCATACCATGGCAGCGCTTCCTTCGGTCGTTCCATGGCAGTAATGATATCGGGCTTGATCTCCACCTGGGCGAACAGCGCACTCAGGTCGGCGGCGCGCATGTCGTGTTTGACCACCATGTGCTGGATGAAATCCCCGAGTTCCGGATACTGCGAACGCTCCACGGCGTGTGCTGAGGCGGCGGCGAGAGTCATAAGCCAGAGCAACGCCAGGGCGCAGCGCTGAGAGGATTTACCGGCGATGGGCGCGGTCGTGGTGTGTGGCATCAGTGCGCCACGATCTTGCGGTGGGTATGGATGCTCATGAGCATGCCGAAGGCCGCCATCAGCGTCACCGTGGCGGTGCCGCCGTAACTGATGAGTGGCAGAGGCACGCCCACCACCGGCAGGATGCCGGTGACCATGCCGATGTTGACGAAGAAATAGAAGAAGAAGATCAGCGTGAGTCCGCCGGCCAGCAGGCGGTTGTAGGTTTCCTGGGCGTAAAACGCGATCAGCAGGCCGCGTGCAACGATGAACAGATAGGTGCCGAGCAGCAGCAGGATGCCGATCAGCCCGAACTCCTCGGCAAACACCGCAAAGATGAAGTCGGTCTTGCTCTCCGGCAGGTAGTCGAGGTGTGCCTGGCTGCTGTTGAGCCAGCCCTTGCCGAAGAAGCCGCCCGAGCCCACGGCGATCATCGCCTGGATGGTATGGTAGCCGGTGCCCAGGGGGTCGGAAGACGGATCGAGCAGGGTCATGATGCGTTGCCGCTGATAGTCGTGCATGTGCGACCACAACAGCGGTACCGCGAGCGCCGCCAGACCCAGCACCGCGCCGACGATGCGCCAACTGGTGCCCGCCAGGAACAGGACCGTCAGCCCCGAGCCCAGAATCAACAGCGCCGTTCCGAGATCCGGTTGTTTGGCGATGAGCAGCACCGGGAGTAGCGCGATCACGCCGCCGATGGCGACGTAACGCAGCTTCGGCGGGCTGGGGTAGCGGGAAAAATGCCACGCCAGCATCATCGGCATGGCGAGCTTCATGATCTCCGACGGCTGGAACGTGGCGAAGCCCAGATTCAGCCAGCGCTGTGCCCCCTTGACCGTGGTGCCGGCCACCAGCACCGCCACCAGCAGGGCAGCGCCCACGCCAAACAGGTGGGGCGTCCAGCGCGCCAGGGTTTCCGGGCGAATCTGGGCCATCACAAACAGTATGCCGAAGCCGAGCAGCAGACGCAGGACGTGGCGTGCCAGCACCATCGTGTCTTTGGCGCTGGCGCTGTACAGCACGATGGTGCTGATCAGGCCGATGATCAGCAGGGCGTAAAACAACGGTCGATCGATATGCCAGCGTTCGAGAATTTTCATAGCCTAAGCGTAGAGCAGAAGCAGGCTGGAGCAAAGCCGCCATCGGCCTTGCTGACCGCATGCCATCAGTCCGCTTCGTCCTCCGGTGCGACGTTGGGTGCGACCGCCGGTTTGCCGGCCTGTTCCGCACCCAACAGGTAGAGGTCCATGAGTTTGCGCGCGATGGGTGCGGCGGTGGAGCCGCCGTGACCGCCGTTTTCCACAATCACCGCGATGGCGATGCGCGGGTCCTCCACCGGGGCGAAGGCGATGAACAGCGCATGATCGCGCAGATGTTCCGCCGTGGCCTTCTCATCGTAGCTTGCGCCCTGGGCTATGCCCTTCACCTGCGCGGTGCCGGTCTTGCCGGCGATCTTGTAGGGCGCATTCCAGCCGATGCCGCGCGCGGTGCCGCCTTCGCCATGCACCACGTCGGTGAGATTCTTGATGGTGGTCGCAAGGTGGGTTGGGTTGAGCAGCTTGAGTGTGTAGCCGGTGACCGGGTTGAACGGCGTCACGCTGCGTGTCTTGGGGTCCTCGATCGCCTGCAATAGATGCGGTTGCATGCCGATACCGTGATTGGCGATGCTGCCCATGGCCGTGGCCAACTGCAGCGGGGTCACCAGGATCTGACCTTGACCGATGCCCATGATGACAGTCTCTCCCGGGTACCAGGGCTGCCCGCGGCTCTTTTTCCACTCGGGCGATGGCAGCAGTCCCTCGGATTCGCCCATCAGGTCGATGCCGGTCTTGGCGCCGAATCCGAAGTTGGTTAGAAACGCTTTTACACGATCCGGTCCGAGGGCCACGGCGAGACGGTAAAAAAACACGTCACAGGACTGCACCACGGCGGTGTGCAGGTCGACATGGCCGTGCCCGGCCTTCTTCCAACAGCGGAAGCGGTGGCTGCTGCCCGGCAGGCTGTACGCGCCGGGACAGACGGTGGGACTGGTCTGTTTGAGTTCCAGCGCCGCCAAGCCGAGAAACGCCTTGATGGTCGAGCCCGGCGAGTACTTGCCGTTGAGCGCGCGATTGACCAGCGGTTTGTCGGGGTTGTCGCGCAGCGCCTGGTAGGAATCGGTATCGATGCCGTTGACGAACGGATTGGGATCGTAGGTCGGCGTGCTGGCGAAGGTCAGGACCGCGCCGGTCTTGGGATCCAGGGCGATCACCGCGCCCTTGTAGTTGCCGAGCAGCTGTTCCGCCAGTTGCTGCATACGCGCATCCAGGCTGAGGCGCAGATTGAGTCCGGCCACCGGCGCGATGCGCTCCAGCGTACGGATGGCGCGACCATGGGCATCGGTCTCGATTTTCTCGAAGCCGACCTTGCCGAGCAGGCTGTCCTCGTACTTGGCTTCGACCCCGAGCTTGCCGATGTGCTGGGTGCCGCGGTAGGCGGTCTTGTCCATGGCCTCCGCTTCGTCCTCGTTGATGCGCCCGACATAGCCCAGGGCATGCACCCCGAGACCGCCCTGGGGATAATGCCGCTGCAGGCGCGCGCGCAGTTCGGCGCCGTTCAGGCGGTAGCGGTTGACGGCAAAGCGCGCCGCCTCCTCGTCGGTGAGATGGGTGCGCAGGGCCAGGCTCTCGAAGCGCGGGCGCTCGCGCACCTGTTTGCGGAACAGCTTGATGTCTTTTTCGTTCAACGCCA
>JAYSOL010000366.1:0-3028 GCA_043723045.1 Gammaproteobacteria bacterium
AAAGTACCCCGCCGGCGGGGCGGGACCCGCAAGTAGCCGTTAAAGCCGCGCGATAGCGCGACGATAGATTTGTTGGGGTTCGCAAGCACACCCCCAACCTACATTTTCATTTTAATAGAGGTGGGGTGGCCCGCCCTACGCCTTCGGCACCGACGCGCGTGCCGACAAATACGCCCCCAACACGATCAACACACCCCCAAGCCACTCGCGCAGCGACACCACCTCATCCGTCAGCAGCTGCTGCGACAGCGCCCCCGCCACAATCTCCACCACCGCAATCACCGCCGAGCGGTGTACCGGCATATAGGACACACCAAACTGCACCAGCACCGTCATCGCCAGTATTCCGACCACCCCCAAGAGTATGGCCCCGGCGTATATCGTCATGGGTGCCTGCGGCAGGGGCAGGTCGAACATGACTATCATAACCAGGGCCACGACCACCACCCCGATCCAGACCGCCGTCGATTTGCAGGCGACCGACACCTCGTGCACCTTGCGCACCAGTACATTCGACAGGGCGAAGGCAAAGCCGGCGGACAGCGCCAGCCAGTCGGCGTGGCTGTGGGGCCAGGGGAAACCGACATCGAGATTCCACAGCATGATGAGCGCGCCGATCATGGCAAACAGCAGGCTGATGAATGCGGCGCGCGACATGCGCTCCTTCAATATCAGCCAGCCCATGGTCACCGCCCACAAGGGCGAGAGATAGAACAGCAACAGCACCCGCGGGATGTTGCCGTCCAGGATCGCCAGCACGAAGGCCACATTGGTCCAGCCGGCGGCAAGCAGCAGGATGCTCAGGTCGCGGGGATTACGCAGGAACTCGGGGATATGCCGGGCGGTGCGCGGCAGACTGAAGACCAGGGCAGCGGCGTAGAGTATCAGCGTCAACCACACCCCTTGCAGGCCGCCGCGCTCCAGTTCACGCAAGGGGTACCAGATAACGCCCCACAGGCTGGCACCCAGCAGCAGACTCAGAACGGGTATGACACCCACAGTACGATTGGAGGACATGCGCGTGTTACCGTATAATCACTTTTTTTGTTAACAAGAACTTAAGCCTCTACTCATGAATCCTGCCCTCGCGAGCCTCCAGCCCTACCCCTTCCAGAAGCTCGCGCAGCTGTTGCGTGGCATCACCCCGCCCGCGGACAAATCACCCATCCGCCTGTCCGTGGGCGAACCCCAGCATGCCGCACCCACCGTGGTTTTGGAAGCGATAACGGCGCAGCTGGGCAGTCTGTCGTCTTACCCCAGCACCAAGGGCCTTGCGGAACTGCGCCGTGCCATCGCCGCCTGGGCGACACGCCGTTTCGGCCTCAAGCACATCCCACTCGACCCCGAGCGGCACGTGCTGCCGGCCTGCGGCACGCGCGAGGCACTGTTTTCCATCGCCCAGACGGTCATCGACCCCCGGCGGCATGCGCGCCCGGTGATCATCATGCCCAACCCGTTCTATCAGATCTATGAAGGCGCCGCCCTGCTCGCCGGGGCCGAGCCGTATTTCCTGAATACCGTGGCGGATAACCACTACCGCATGGACTTCGATGCGGTACCGCCGGACATCTGGCAACGCACCCAGATGGTCTACCTGTGTTCCCCCGGCAACCCTACCGGCGCGGTCACCCGCCACGCGGACTACGCCCAGCTCATCCAGCTGGCGCAGCGTTATGATTTTGTGATTGCCTCGGACGAATGTTATTCCGAGATCTATTTCGACGATGCCCACCCGCCCATCGGCCTGCTGCAGGTGGCGAACGACTTAGGCGTCGAAGACTATCGTCACTGCCTGGTGTTTCACAGCCTGTCGAAACGCTCCAACCTGCCAGGCCTGCGCTCCGGATTTATCGCCGGCGACGGCGAGCTCATGGCCCCGTATCTGCTCTATCGCACCTATCAGGGCTGCACCGTGTCGTCCCTGGCGCAGTCCGCCAGCATCCAGGCCTGGGGTGACGAGCAACACGTACACGCCAACCGCACCCAGTACCGCGCCAAGTTCGACGCGGTACTGGAGATCCTGGCGCCGGTGCTGGACGTGCAGAGGCCCGACGCCGGGTTTTATCTGTGGCCGCGCACGCCGCAGGACGACGAGACCTTCACCCGCGAGCTGTACGCGCGGGAAAATGTGCTGGTATTGCCCGGCAGTTATCTGTCGCGCGATACGAGCTTAGGCAATCCAGGGCGCCAGCGCGTGCGCATGGCGCTGGTGGCACCGCACGAACAATGCATAGACGCCGCCCGGCGTATGCGCAATTATGTAGAATCGCTGTCCTAGCCTATACCTTAAGGAAACCGACCCATGAGCGACATCCAGTCCATTATCACCGAGGCGTTCGAGCGCCGCGCCCAGATCACGCCACGCAACGTCGATACCCACGTCAAAGAGGCGGTGCTCGACGCCATCAACCAGCTGGATGCGGGCAAGGTGCGTGTGGCGGAGAAAAAGAACGGCCAGTGGGTGGTGAACGAGTGGCTGAAGAAGGCGGTGCTGCTCTACTTCCGCATCGAGGACAACAGTTTCATCAAGGGCGGCTACACCAACTACTGGGACAAGGTGCCGTCCAAGTTCGCCGACTACAACTCGAAGAATTTCCGCGACGGCGGTTTCCGTGTGGTACCGCCGGCGGCGGTGCGCAAGGGTGCCTATATCGCGCCGAGCGTCGTACTCATGCCGAGCTATGTGAACATCGGCGGCTATGTGGACGAAGGCAGCATGGTGGACACCTGGGCGACGGTCGGCTCGTGCGCGCAGATCGGCAAGAACGTGCATCTGTCCGGTGGCGTCGGCATCGGCGGCGTGCTCGAGCCGGTGCAGGCGGCACCCACCATCATCGAGGACAACTGCTTCATCGGCGCGCGTTCCGAAGTGGTCGAGGGTGTGATCGTGGAGGAAGGTTCGGTGATCTCCATGGGTGTGTACATCGGCCAGAGCACCAAGATCTACAACCGTGAGACCGGAGAGGTCAGCTACGGACGTGTGCCCGCCGGGTCTGTCGTCGTTTCCGGCAACCTGCCTTCCAAGGAC
>JAYSOL010000367.1:0-6558 GCA_043723045.1 Gammaproteobacteria bacterium
CACCGGCGACGGTACGCAGGCGCGGACGGATCACCCAGTCCTGCACCGCGCGCAGCTCGGCGTTGGAAAGACCGCCGCCCTCGATGCGATACATGTACAACTCGCTCAACGGCGTGGTAATCGGCGCCAAGCCCACCTCGGCGTTGGCCGGCAGGCTGGCGCGCACCTGGTTCAGGCGCTCAGCCACCTGCGAGCGCGCCCAATAGATGTCGGTGCCGTCCTCGAAGTCGATCACGATGACCGCGAGGGCGTACTTAGTGGTCGAGCGCAGCACCGTCTGACGCGGCAGGCCCTGCATCTCCATCTCGAGTGGGAAGGTGATGCGCGTCTCGACCTCGCTCGGCGCCATGCCTGGGGCCTTGGCAATCACCTGCACCTGCGGGCTGGTGATGTCGGGGAAGGCGTCAATCGGCAATGTGCGGAAACCCCACAGTCCCGCGACCACGAGTGCGGCGGCAGCGAGCAGCAACATGAGCCGTTGGGTGAGCGAGAAACGGATAAGTGCGGCGATCATGGCGTGTTCTCCGGCTGGATGAGTGCAACGCCGGCGGCAAGCCGCAGTTCTGCCGCCTCCTGCCAGCTCTCCTGCAGCAGCTCGCGGTAGCGAATCTCGGCGTCGAAATAAGTGTTGTAGCCGTCCACCAGCGCCAATACGTTCTGTTCGCCGGTCTCGAAGCCGCGGCGTGCGAGCTCCAGCATCTTGCGTGCCGGCCCGAGCAGGCGCTCGTGGTAACGCTGCGCCTGCTCGATCAGGTGACCCAGGTGCAACCAGCTTTGACGCAGACGCATTTCCAGGTCGCGCCGTTGTACCGCGCGGTGTTCTCGCGCCCGATCGGCCTCGGCCTGGGCGCGCACCACGCCGCCTGAGTTAAGGTTCCACAACGGCACCTGCACGCTCACCATCACACCGTGGTAGTCGCGTTGCGTCCCCGCCAGATAATCACGCTCGCGAAATACGCCAATCGTCGGATCGGCAAAGCGGCTGGCACGCGCAACATCGATGCCCGCGCGCGCGGCTTCGATGTCCTGGTCGTTGGCCACAAGCACCGGGTGGGCGTCGAGACGCTTAAGCAGCATATCCAGCGGCGGTGGCTGTTCTGTCGGGTCGAGCGGCCTGGTTTGTGGCGCAGTGTCGGGCGCGAGCGCCAGCTGTGAGCGGAACTGTGCGGCAGCCTCGCTGTATTTTCCCTCGGCGGAGGCGGATTCCTGTTCCGCCGCCTCGCGCAGGATGGCGAGTCGCGCACGTTCGAGTGGCGAGAGATAACGGACAATGCGCCCACTGCGTTGCGCGGTTGTGGATTCGAGATTCTTGACGAACGCGACACGTTGCTCGGTGAGCTGCAAACGCGCCTGGGTGAGCTGCAGCGCGTGGAACGCGCGCGCCGCCTCCGTCTCGCGTATCAGTCGCACATGACGCAGGCGTTCGCGCGCGGCCGCAAGCTGCCCCTCGGCCTGGCGACGCTGGGGTGCGAGACGCGTCAGCGGCAGCGGCTGCGTGATCGCGACCTGCGTGAGGTCCGCCCCGCCGCTGCCATCTTCAATGCCGAGTTTCTGATCGGCGCGCAGGTCTATCGAGGGGTTTGGCCAGGCGCCGGCCTGTTTCAGCGCACCCTCGCGCGCCGCCACTTCGGCGCTGGCCGCACGGATCTCCGGCGCCACCAGCAACGCCTGGTGCACGCTGGCGTCCAGCGTCCAGACGGGCGCCTCGGCTGCGTGCGCGATATGTACCTCGATGAACAACAGACTCAGCAATACCAACCCGGCAGACGCGGGCATGATCGTAGAACGGGACACCGGCACTCCTTCGTCCCGCCAGCCTACACGGTGGCGGGATCACAACAGAGGGGGGAAGCAGCAAACTTGCTGACGCGAACGGCGTGTTAACGACGCCCGTGCCGCAGGAACGAACTGCTGGAGAGAACTAGAGAGGTGGAGCGCGTAGCGGCGGCGTTCGAACGTCGCCGCCCAGTGCCGGGCGGAAGAGTCGCCCTGGCCGCCAGGGGGCGCGCCCCATGAGTGCGAGCCCGAGCAGAATGAACACGCTAACGGCAACGGTCAGGCTATCCACCGGTGCGGTCTTGAACATCAGAACAACGTACTTGGAAAATCCCACCTCGCCGGCGACTTCGTCGTCGTGGCCGGAGTCGGTGGGTACACCGCCAACGTGCAGTTCGACCGCGTGGCCATGGCCGTGGAGTGGCTCATGATCGGCAAACGTGTGGAAGTGAACCTTGAGTCCCTGCACCACCAGAAGTGACAGCGCGAGGCACCACACCCACATACGGCGATGAGAGGTTCGTAATAGGCGGGGCTTAGACATACGGTGAGTCTAGATGATTACCGGCACTGGAACAAGCAACAGCCCTTACAATTATGGCGTGAGCCTGAAACAGGAAGGCATTTCCAGCAGGGCATGAGCCAAAAAGCTGAGGATTTGGTCGATCATTCCCCTTAGGGATCGATATGAACAAACAATAACTGAACCCGGTGGCGCTTGCTCGGGCCCAAACAAAAAGGGCGGCTTGGGCCGCCCCTTTTGTTATTGCTTTGCAGTCCGCACCCCATCCCTCGGGAAGTGCTTTCTGTATTGCCTGCAACCCGTAGCCGTCTCCCGCTGATGCGAGAGACGGAAAGGGTGCGTGAATCTTTAGTTCACCTTCGGGTCGAGCTCGCCCTTGTCGTAACGCTTGACCATGGCTTCGAGGGAAAGCGGCTTGATCTTCGACGCCTGACCGGCGCAGCCGAAGGCCTCGTAACGCGCCTTGCACACGTCCTTCATGCCCTTGGTGGAAGCGGCGAGCCACTTGCGCGGATCGAACTCTTTCTTGTTTTCGGCGAGGAACTTGCGTACCGCGCCGGTGGAGGACATGCGCAGGTCGGTATCGATGTTGACCTTGCGCACGCCGTGCTTGATGCCCAATATGATCTCTTCCACCGGCACGCCATAGGTCTGACCCATGTCGCCGCCATAGGTGTTGATCATCTTCAGCCATTCCTGCGGCACCGAGCTGGAGCCGTGCATCACCAGGTGGGTGTTGGGAATGCGTTTGTGGATCGCCTTGATGCGCTCGATGGCGAGGATGTCGCCGGTGGGCGGACGGGTGAACTTGTAGGCGCCGTGGCTGGTGCCGATGGCGATGGCCAGGGCGTCGACCTTGGTCTTCTTCACGAAGTCGGCGGCTTCATCCGGATCGGTCAGCAGCTGCGAGTGGTCGAGCTTGCCTTCGGCACCGGAGCCGTCTTCCTCACCGGCCATACCGGTCTCCAAGGAACCCAGGCAACCGAGTTCGCCTTCCACGGACACGCCGCAGGAATGGGCCATGTCCACCACGCGGCGGGTCACGTCCACGTTGTATTCATACGAGGACGGCGTCTTCATGTCTTCTTTGAGCGAGCCGTCCATCATGACGGAGGAGAAACCCAGCTGGATGGAACGCTGGCACACAGCCGGCGACGAGCCGTGGTCCTGATGCATGACCACCGGGATATGCGGCCACTCTTCGATGGCGGCCAGGATCAAATGGCGCAGGAACGGCGCACCGGCGTATTTACGCGCGCCGGCGGAGGCCTGCACGATCACCGGGCTGTCGGTTTCCGCCGCCGCTTCCATGATGGCGCGCATCTGTTCGAGGTTGTTGACGTTAAACGCCGGTACACCGTAGGTGTGCTCGGCGGCGTGGTCCAGCAATTGGCGCAGAGATACCAGTGCCATAATGTCCTCCTGAAGATTAAGTAGTCTTAGATTAAGTGTGAATTCTATGTCTATCGTGCGTCAGTCGTGCAACTCGCCCACCCTTACAATTTTCAGGGTATTGGTGCCACCCGGTTTGGCCAGCGGCTCACCGATGGTCAGTATGGTCAGATCGCCATCGCGCACGGCACCGCGACGGCGCAGTTCGTCCACCGCCTCCATCATGACGACGGCCGGGTCGTTGGACGTCAAGGCGAAACCCACGGGGTGAACGCCACGGTAAAGAGTGACCTTTCTACGTGTTTCCACATGTGGCGTCAAGGCATAGATCGGCACGGCGGAATTGATGCGCGACATCCACAGTGCCGTCGATCCCGACTCGGTCAGGGCGGCAATGGCGCGCACCGGCAGGTGGTTGGCGACGTACATGGTGGATCGCGCCACCGCTTCGTCGATGCGTTCGAAGCTGTGATCCATGCGCTGGTCGATGCTGATGGAGTCCTCGTGTTTCTCCGCCTCGCGACACACACGGTCCATGGCGGCGACCGCCTCCACCGGGTGTTTGCCGGCGGCGGTTTCCGCCGACAGCATCACCGCATCGGTGCCGTCGAGCACCGCGTTGGCCACGTCCGACACTTCAGCGCGCGTAGGGATGGCGTTTTCGATCATGGACTCCATCATCTGGGTGGCGGTGATCACCACCTTGTTCATCTTGCGCGCGAGCTTGATGATGCGTTTCTGCACCGGTGGCAGCGCGGCATCGCCGATCTCCACGCCGAGGTCGCCACGCGCGATCATCACCACGTCGGAGGCCAGAATAATCTCCTCGATCGCCGTGACCGCCTCGGCGCGCTCGATCTTGGCGACGATGCCGCCCTTGCCACCGGCGGCGCGCAGCAAAGCGCGCGCTTCATCCACGTCCTGGGCGCTGCGCGGAAACGAGATGGCGACGTAATCGGCTTCGATGGCCGCTGCGGTCTTGATGTCCTCACGGTCCTTATCGGTCAGCGCGACCGCGGAAAGCCCGCCGCCCTGGCGATTGATGCCTTTGTTATTGGACAGCTCGCCGCCGACCACGACGCGGCAGACAACTTCGGTCCCGGTGACCTGATCGACCCACAGCACGATGCGTCCATCATCCAGCAGCAGCGTGGTGCCGCGGGCGACATCGTTAGGCAGGGACTTGTACGTGGTACCGACACGCTGCTGATTACCCTCTTTCGCAGGATGATCGACGTCGATGACAAATGTGTCACCGACCTGCAGCGTGATGGGACCGTTGGCGAATTTGCCGATACGGATCTTCGGACCCTGCAGGTCCACCAGCACGCCCACCTGGCGTCCGTGCGCCTGGGCGCGATCGCGCGCCATTTCGGCGCGGCGTATGTGGACTTCGGCGAGATCGTGGGAAAAGTTGAGGCGCACCACGTCCACGCCCGCCTCGATCAGCTTGTCCAGTATCTTGGGGTCATCGGTGGCAGGGCCGAGGGTGGCGACTATCTTGGTTCGTCTTAACAAAGGGAAACCCCTTACACTTCACCGCGGACTACCGGGACAGGGAGCGCGGTCAGCACTACCTGTATCCCGGTGCGTACGGCGAAAATTGATGAATTACTTCTTGGCACGTTGTTCCAGTATCGCCACCGCCGGAAGCTGCTTGCCTTCGAGGAATTCGAGGAAGGCGCCGCCGGCGGTTGAGATGTAGGATACCTTGTCGAAAATGTCGTACTTCTGTATCGCGGCAATCGTGTCGCCGCCGCCGGCCAGGGTGAAGGCCTTGGTGTTGGCGATGGCCATGGCAATGGTTTTGGTGCCGGCGCCGAACTGGTCGAACTCGAACACACCCACCGGACCGTTCCACACCACCGTGCCGGCCTGCATGATGATGTCGGCCAGCTGCTGTGCGCTCTTCGGGCCGATGTCGAAAATCATTTCGTCGTCGGCCACGCTATCGGCATTCTTCAGCACTGCCGGTTCACTCGCATCGAACCGCTTGCCCACGACCACGTCCACCGCGATGGGAATAGTCGCGCCGCGCTTGGTCATTTTCTCCATGAGCATCTTCGCGGTCGGGATGAGATCAGTCTCGGCGAGCGACTTGCCGATCTTCTTGCCGGCGGCCGCAAGGAAGGTGTTGGCGATGCCGCCACCCACCACCATCTGATCGACCTTCTCCGACAAGGATTCGAGCACGGTGAGTTTGGTCGACACCTTGGAGCCGCCGACGATGGCGACCATCGGCCGCTTCGGGTTGAGCAGGGCCTTGGTGAGTGCGTCGAGCTCATCGGTGAGCAGGATGCCGGCACAGGCCACCGGTGCAAACTTGGCGACGCCGTGGGTGGAGCCCTCGGCGCGGTGCGCGGTGCCGAATGCATCCATCACAAACACGTCGCATAGCTTCGCGTATTTCTGCGCGGTTTCGTCGACGTTTTTCTTCTCGCCCTTGTTGAAGCGCACGTTTTCGAGCAGCACCAGTTCGCCGGCTGCGACATCGAAGCCGCCGTTGATCCAGTCCTTGATCAGGCGCACCGGCTTGCCGAGCTTCTTGCTGAGCACGTCGGCCACCGGCTTGAGCGAGTTCTCCTCGCTGTACTCGCCTTCGGTCGGACGGCCCAGATGGCTCATCACCATCACCTTGGCGCCGGCCTTGAGGCAGTGCTCGAAGGTGGCCATGGAGGCGCTGATGCGGGCATCGGAGGTTACCTTGCCGTCTTTGACGGGCACATTGAGGTCGGCGCGAATCAGCACGCGCTTACCCATAAGATCGAGATCGGTCAGCTTGATAACGGACATGACTCTGCTCCAAAAAAATGTAGGGCGGGTTAGGCGTATTTCGCCATAACCCGCCGAATGTTCGGTGGGTTACG
>JAYSOL010000368.1:0-4429 GCA_043723045.1 Gammaproteobacteria bacterium
GATGCCACCCGGGTGCACCAGGGGATGCGGCAGCGCGGGGTGTTGATCAAGAACCTGGACCCTGCGGGTGCGGCCCTCAAAGGCTGTCTGCGCGTCACCATCGGCACGCCGCAAGAAAATGCCGCGATGCTGGCGGCCCTGGCGCAGGCCCTCAGCAGCGTGCAAGGCGTGGCACCCTAGGGCGTAGCGGCGGCGCAATAGTGTTCAATACGCAATCTTTGATACCATGCAGTTTCGCAAGCCAAAAGCGGGAGCCTGTCTGTGCCAGAACGTAGCGCCACGGTGACACGCAATACCCAGGAAACCCAGATCACCGTCAGTGTGAATCTGGACGGCAGCGGCGTATCGAAGTTCGACACCGGCCTGCCCTTTCTCGAGCACATGCTGGATCAGGTGGCGCGCCATGGCCTGGTGGATCTGACCATCCAGGCCAAGGGCGATCTGCACATCGACGCCCACCACACGGTGGAAGACATCGGCATCACCCTGGGCCAGGCCCTGGCCCAGGCCGCCGGCGACAAGAAGGGTGTGCGCCGCTATGGCCATGCCTATGTGCCGCTGGACGAGGCCCTGAGCCGCGTGGTCATCGACCTGTCCGGCCGTCCTGGCCTGGAGTACCACGTGGATTTCCCCCGCGCCCGCATCGGCGAGTTCGATGTCGATCTGCTGCACGAATTTTTTCAGGGTTTCGCCAATCACGCCCTGGTGACCCTGCACGTGCAGTGTCTGCAGGGCAAAAACGCCCACCATGTGGCGGAGACGGTGTTCAAGGCCTTCGGTCGCGCCCTGCGCATGGCGCTCGAGCCCGATCCGCGCATGACCAACGTGGTGCCTTCCACCAAAGGCACGCTCTAAATGATGCGGCGACAAGGACGATAGGAGCGACCCAGGGCGGACGCCGGCATGCTAGGCGTCCGCCGCACGTTTGAAACTATGCACACAGTAGCAGTCATCGATTACGGAATGGGCAATCTGCGCTCGGTATGTAAGGCGCTCGAGCACGTGTCCGATTCTGTGCGGGTGCAGCTTACCTCCAAGCCGGATGATCTGCTGCGCGCCGATCGCATTGTGTTTCCCGGCCAGGGCGCGATCGGCGGCTGCGTCAGTGCCCTGGACGAACTGGGTCTGCGCGCGGTACTGCTGCAGGTCATGCAGACCAAGCCGTTTCTCGGCATCTGCCTCGGTCTGCAGGCGCTGTACGAATTCAGCGAAGAGGGTGGAGGTACGCAGGGTCTGGGGGTGTTCCAGGGCCGGGTGCCGTTGTTTCCGCGGGAACAAATGCACGATGCGCTCACCGGGCAGGTGCTCAAAGTGCCGCACATGGGCTGGAACCAGGTGGCTCAGACCAAGGCCCACCCACTGTGGGCCGGCATCCCCCAGAATGAACGCTTTTATTTCGTGCATAGTTATTTTGTCGAGTCGCGCGAGCGGGACGCGGTCGTGGGAATAACGGAATACGGCCTGCGCTTTACCTCGGCGGCGGGGCGTGACAATATCTTTGCCGTGCAGTTTCATCCGGAAAAAAGCCAGCACGCCGGACTGCAACTGCTGAAGAATTTTCTCAATTGGGACGGCAGCGTGTGACAGCTCAGGGACTCGGCGCATTCATATCGGTTTGGTGTCAGCGTGCGCCTGCCTGCGGCGGGCATGCAGCGGCTAAGCCCGCGCCTCGCAGTGACCGTGCAGCCCCCGCCCATTTGCATCGTCCCCTGCGCGTGCGCCAGAATATCGACTTCAGCCAGGCAAACTGATCCATGTTAGTCATTCCAGCCATAGATATTAAGGACGGTAAGTGCGTGCGACTGCGCCAGGGGCGCATGGAGGACGATACCGTATTTTCCGATGATCCCGTGGCCATGGCCGAGCGCTGGGTCAAGGCCGGCGCGCGGCGCCTGCACCTCATCGACCTGAACGGCGCCTTCGCCGGTGAACCGGTGAACGCCGAGGTGGTGGGTGATATCGCCCGCGCATTTCCGCAAGTACCCATCCAGGTGGGTGGCGGCATCCGCGATGAGGATACCATCCAGGCCTATCTCGAAGCGGGGGTGCGCTATGTCATCCTCGGCACCAAGGCGGTGAATGTGCCGCACTTTGTCAGCGATGTGTGCACCGAGTTTCCGGGACACATCATCGTCGGCCTGGATGCCAAAGATGGTAAGGTGGCGATCGACGGCTGGTCCAAACTGTCCGGCCACGATGTCATCGACCTGGCGCAGAAATACCAGCACGCTGGTGTCGAGGCGATCATCTACACCGACATCGGCCGCGACGGCATGCTCACGGGCGTCAACGTGGAGGCCACCCTGCGTCTCGCCCAGTCCATTACCATTCCGGTGATCGCCTCCGGCGGCATTACCAATCTGGACGACATCCGCAAGCTGTGTGCGGTCGCCGGTAGCGACATCGTCGGTGCCATCACCGGCCGCGCGATTTATGAGGGCACGCTGGATTTTGCCGAGGCGCAGCGTTTGGCCGATGAGCTCACGCGGTCAGCGTGAGCTCATCGGCCATTTTGGCCGTGAACGGAAGAGATAACTATGGGCCTAGCCAAACGCATCATCCCCTGTCTCGACGTGGACAACGGCCGCGTGGTGAAGGGCGTGCGCTTCCGCGAGATCCGCGACGCCGGCGATCCGGTGGAGATCGCGCGACGTTACGATGAGCAGGGCGCGGACGAGATCACGTTTCTCGACATCACCGCGAGTTCCGACAACCGCGATACCATGGTGCACGTGGTCGAGGCCATGGCCGAGCAGGTGTTCATACCGCTGACCGTCGGCGGCGGCATCCGCAAGCTTGCGGACGTGCGCCGCATGCTGAACGCCGGCGCCGACAAGGTGGCGATCAATACCGCCGCGGTGACCCATCCGGAGTTCGTCAAACAGGCGGCGGATCACTTCGGCAACCAGTGCATCGTCGTCGCCATCGACGCCAAGCAGGTGCAGCACGGTGCTGAGCCGCGCTGGGAAATCTTTACCCACGGCGGACGCAAACCCACCGGCATCGACGTGCTCGAATGGGCCGTGAAGATGGCGCAATTCGGCGCCGGCGAGCTGCTGCTCACCAGCATGGACCGGGACGGCACGCGCGACGGTTTCGATCTGCCGCTGACGCGCGCGGTGTGCGATGCGGTGAGCGTGCCGGTGATCGCCTCCGGCGGCGTCGGCAACCTGGATCATCTGGTGGCGGGGGTGATCGAAGGCCACGCGGATGCGGTATTGGCCGCGAGCATTTTTCACTTCGGCGAACACACCGTGGCGGAGGCCAAGCGGCGCATGGCGGAATTCGGTATCGAGGTCAGGCTGTGAACGGCGCCGTCCTTGCTATCCCGGTTCGTTGACGGGTGACGGCAGGTGATGCCCGTGGCTGACGCCTGGCTGGACGCGATCAAATGGGACCGGGACGGCCTGGTGCCGGTCATTGCCCAGGAGGCGGGCAGCGGCAAGGTGCTGATGGTCGCCTGGATGAACCGCGCGGCCCTGGCGGAAACCGTGCGCACCGGCAAGGCGGTATACTGGTCGCGCTCGCGCAACAAGCCGTGGCGCAAGGGTGAAGAGTCCGGACACGAGCAGGTCGTGCAGGACCTGCGCCTCGACTGCGACAACGACGTGCTGTTGCTGACGGTGGAACAAAAAGGCGGCATCGCCTGCCATACCGGGCGGCATCATTGTTTCTTCCAGCAACTGCAGAACGACCGCTGGGTGGCGGTGGAGCCGGTATTGAAGTCGGAGCAGGAAATTTACGGCAAGAAGCGCTAATATAGACAATCAGGCGTTATGTCCTATTTGACCGCCCGTGGCAACGAAACCGACGCACTACCTCTATAGCCTATAGTTTAATGTCCACCACCCTCGACAAGCTGGCCGCCGTCCTGGAGTCCCGCAAGGGGGCCGACCCGGCGTCGTCCTATGTGGCCGGCCTGTATGCCAAGGGTCTGGATGCCATCCTCAAGAAAATCGGCGAGGAAGCCACGGAAACGGTGATCGCCGCCAAAGACGGTGAAACCGGGCCGTTGCTGCACGAAATCGCCGACCTGTGGTTCCACACCCTGGTATTGCTTGCGCACCAGGGACTCAAGCCGGATGATGTGCTGGCCGAACTGGAACGGCGCTTCGGCCTGTCCGGCGTGGACGAAAAGGCGCGGCGGGGTAAACCATGAGCGATTGTCTGTTTTGTAAAATCGTTGCCGGCAAGCTGCCCTCCGACCAGGTGTACGCGGACGACCAGGTGGTGGTGTTCAAGGATATCTATCCCAAGGCCCCGGTGCATCTGCTGGTGGTGCCGCGGGTGCATTTTGCCAGCCTGAATGAACTTGCGCCCGAGCACGACGCTCTGATGGCGCACATGCTGCATCTGCTGCCGGTGCTCGCCCGGCAGCAGGGGCTGGATACCGGTTTTCGGACTATCATTAACACGGGTCCCGGCGGCG
>JAYSOL010000369.1:0-2438 GCA_043723045.1 Gammaproteobacteria bacterium
CAGTCGGACAGCGGTCGGGCGATGGCGGTCAGGATGCGGCGACTTCCACCGGTGTGATCGGTTTACCGGTGAGCAGCGACAAGCTGGTGGCGAGCTGCGTGCGCATCTCACGCCGGTCGACGATCATGTCGACGGCACCATGGCCGAGGAGAAACTCCGCACGCTGGAATCCCTCGGGCAGGGTCTCGCGCACCGTCTGCTCGATGACCCTGGGACCGGCGAAACCGATGAGCGCCTTGGGTTCGGCGACGATGATGTCACCGAGCATGGCGAAACTCGCCGACACGCCGCCCATGGTCGGGTCGGTGAGCACCGAGATATACGCCAGGCCGCGCTCACCCAAGCGCGTCAGGGCCGCGCTGGTTTTGGCCATCTGCATGAGCGACAGCAACGCCTCCTGCATGCGCGCGCCGCCGCTGGCGGAGAAGCAAACAAACGGCAGGTCTTTTTCCAGACAGGCATTCACGCCGCGCACGAAACGTTCGCCCACTACCGAACCCATGGATCCGCCCATGAAGGCAAATTCGAAGGCGGCGGCCACCAGCGGTAACCCCATCAGCGTGCCTTCCAACACCACCAGCGCATCTTTTTCGCCGGTGGTCTTCTGCGCCTCCTCCAGACGCTCTTTGTATTTCCTGCTGTCTTTGAAGTTGAGCGCGTCCACCGGACTCAGATTGGCGCCGATCTCGACGCGCCCCTGCGGGTCGAGAAACAAATCCAGGCGCCGGCGCGCGCCGATGCGCATGTGGTAGGCGCATTTCGGACACACATCGGCATTGCTTTCGATCTCGGCGCAGTAGAGTACCGCGCTGCAGCCCGGGCACTTGCGCCACAGACCTTCGGGCACGGCCTTCTTGCCGCCGGCAGTCGCGCTGCCGCTCTTGATCTTGGGGGGAAGCAGTTTATCGAACCAACTCATGCTGCAACTCCGGTTTTGTCCATGGCGCGGCGCAGCTCGGCGATGAACCCACCGAGCTCGGCGTTGATCTTGTCCGGCTGGGACGCCAGGGCCGCGATGCGCTTGACCAGGGCGCTGCCGACGATGACGGCATCGGCAAGCTGGGCGACCTCCGCCGCGGCCTCGGGGGTATTGATGCCGAAGCCGACACCCACCGGCAGGTCGGTGTGTTTGCGTATGCTGCGCACCTTGGCCGCCACCTCCTGCATGTCGATATTCGCAGCACCAGTGACCCCGCGCAGGGATACATAATAGATAAATCCGCAGGCTGAGGCCGCAATGCGTTTGATACGCGCGGCGTCACTGGTCGGGGCCAGCAGGAATACCGGGTCCAGGTCCTGGGCGCGCATGGCTTTAATAAGATCGTCCGCCTCTTCCGGCGGGATGTCCACGGTCAACGCCCCGTCCACGCCGGCCTTACGCGCCGCGGCGGCAAACGCTGTATAACCCATGACTTCAATCGGATTGAGATAGCCCATGAGCACCACCGGGGTGGTGGTATCGCGCTGACGGAATTCCGCCACCATGGCCAGCACCCGGGTCAGGCTGACGTGGTGCGCCAGGGCGCGCTCACTCGCCTGCTGGATCACGGGACCGTCCGCCATGGGGTCGGAGAACGGTACACCCAACTCCAGGATATCCGCGCCGGCGGCGACCAGGGCGTGCATCAAGGGCACCGTCACCGACGGCTGCGGATCACCGGCGGTGACAAAGGGAATCAGCGCCGTGCGGCCTTGGCGCTTGAGTGTGGCGAAGCAGGTCTTCAGGCGCGACATCAGAACGTGATCCCCTCGAGCGCGGCGACGGTGTGCACGTCTTTGTCACCGCGTCCGGACAGATTCACCACGATACACTTATCGCGCCCGAGCTTGGGCGCGAGTTGCATGGCATAGGCGATGGCATGGCTCGACTCCAGCGCCGGCATGATGCCCTCGACACGGGTCAGCGTGTGAAACGCCTTAAGCGCGTCGGCGTCGGTCACCGCGACGTACTGTGCGCGTTTGGAGTCCTTCAACCAGGCATGCTCCGGTCCGACACCGGGGTAATCCAGGCCGGCGGAAATGGAGTGGGTCTCGATGATCTGACCGTCGTCGGTTTCCATGAGATAGGTGCGATTGCCGTGCAGCACTCCAGGGCGTCCGGCGCACAGGGGCGCGGCATGCCGGCCCGTGGCAAGCCCCTCGCCCGCCGCCTCGACACCGTAGAGCGCCACGCCGGGCTCGTCGATGAAGCGATAGAACAGGCCCATGGCGTTGGAGCCACCGCCGACACACGCCACCAGGGCATCCGGATAGCGGCCTTCGAACTCCATGATCTGATAGCGCACCTCGGCGCCGATCACCGCCTGGAAGTCGCGCACCATAGCGGGATACGGGTGCGGCCCGGCGACGGTGCCGATGATATAGAAGGTATCATCGACGTTGGTGACCCAGTCGCGCATGGCTTCGTTGAGCGCGTCCTTCAGCGTCTTCGAGCCGGA
>JAYSOL010000370.1:0-3057 GCA_043723045.1 Gammaproteobacteria bacterium
TAGACAACCGTGTGGCGCCAGTGAAGCGGGTGTTGAGTAACTCCTTCGGTTTCGGTGGTAGTAATTGCAGTCTCATCTTCGGTACGGTGGCATGAGCCCAGTATATATAGAAGGCATTGGCGTCTTTGCCCCCGGGCTGGTGGGTTGGGAGCAGGCTGCTTCGGTGCTTGCCGGGCGTGTACCCTATGCGCCCGTGCCGCTCCCGAAACTGGCGCCGGCCCTGCTCGCGCCGGATGTGCGCCGCCGCACCACCGACCACATCCGTCTGGCGGTGGAGGTGGCGGGCGAGGCGGCGCGCCACGCGCAGTGCGATGCCGCGACCCTCGCTTCGGTGTTCGCCTCGTCGGAAAGCGACGGTGCCATCACGCATAACATCTGCGAGGAGGTGGCGCGCCCCCACCCCGAGGTATCGCCGACGCGCTTTCACAATTCGGTGAACAACGCCCCCGCCGGCTATTGGTGCATGGCGGTGGGTTCGCAGCAGCCGTCCACCAGTGTCGCCGCCTTCGATGGGACCTTCGCCGCCGGCCTGCTGGAGGCCTGTGCCCAGGTGTTGACGGAGGGCCTGTCCATTATATTAGTGGCGCACGATACGCCGTTGCCGGAGCCACTCAACAGCGTGCGCCCCATGGGGGCGAGTTTCGGTGTCGCCCTGGTGCTGACGGCGCAGCCCGCGGCGCGCAGTCTGGCGCGCCTGCGTCTGACGCTGCCCGCCGAGGAGTCGCAGGAGAGTGTGCTGTCCGTTCCCGCCCTCGAGGCATTGCGGTGTGCCAATCCGGTGGCACGTGCACTGCCGTTGCTGGCGGCGCTGGCCCGGCAAGACCACGCGCACATCACTCTGCCCTTTGTGGGCGGGCAGACCATAGGCGTAACCCTGGAGCCCATGCCATGAACAAGGCCGAGATCTGTGCACGCATACCCCACAGCGGCAGCATGTGTCTGCTCGAGGGCGTGGAGCGTTGGGATGATACTGACATTCACTGCATCGCCGTCAGCCACCGGGACGCGCACAATCCGTTGCGCAGTCACGACCAGTTGCACGCCGTGTGCGGGGTGGAATACGCGGCCCAGGCCATGGCGCTGCACGGCGCGCTCCTCGGCACGGACGACGCCGGATCGTCCAGGGGGTTCCTGGCGAGCGTGCGGGATTTACGTCTGGCGACGCCGCGCTTGGACAATGTGGCGGACGACCTGCACATCCACGCCACGCGCCTGAGCGGTAGTGCGGACAGTTTTATTTATGAATTCTCCATCCAGGCCTGCGAGCGTTTGCTGCTGTCGGGACGGGTCGCGGTGAAGTTGCTGGGGACAGTGGCATGAAGCGCGCCCTGGTGACCGGCGCCAGCGGCGGCATCGGCGCGGCCATCGCCCAGCAGCTGGCGCGCGACGGCCTGCACGTGATCGTGCATGCCCACAGCCAGCCGCAGCGCGCCGACGCGGTGGCGGCGGCGATTCTCGCCGCGGGCGGCTCCGCCGAGACGGTGGCCTTCGACGTCGCCGACAACGCCGCGTGTGCCAGCGCGCTCGAGAGATTGTTGGAAGGCGGTCCGATCCAGGTGCTGGTGAACAACGCCGGTATCCATGACGACGCCATCCTCGCCGGCATGCGCGCGGAACAGTGGTCGCGGGTGGTGGATGTCTCGCTCAATGGATTTTTCAACGTCACCCAACCACTACTATTGCCCATGCTGCGCACCCGCTGGGGGCGCATCATCAGTCTGTCGTCCGTGGCCGCGGTCATGGGCAACCGCGGTCAGGCCAACTACGCCGCGGCCAAGGCCGGCCTGCACGGCGCGTCAAAATCCCTGGCGCTGGAGGTGGCCTCGCGCGGCGTCACGGTGAACGTGGTGGCGCCCGGCATTATCCAGACCGCCATGACACAAGAGGTATTCAATGCGGAACAGATCGGCGTCATGGTGCCGATGAAGCGCGCCGGCCGTGCCGAGGAGGTGGCGCACCTGGTCGGCTTCCTGGCGTCGGACCTGGCCGGGTATATTTCCGCTCAGGTGATTTCCATCAACGGCGGCATGGCCTGACCACCTGGGGCAGGTCACAGGCACTGTGAGTGTGAGCATGCATGCCATCGTCATACCGGCCTATAACGAAGCCGCCACGCTGCGCGACGTGGCCGCGCGGGCGCTGAAGATTTCCCGTTGCGTCATCGTGGTGGACGACGGCTCGACGGATGACACGGCCAAGGTAGTACAGGATCTCCCCGTGGTGCTGTTGCGCAACGGCGAAAACCAGGGCAAGGCCGCCAGCTTGTGGCGCGGCATGCAGCATGCGCTGCAACTGGGGGCCGAGGCCATCGTCACCCTGGACGGTGACGGTCAGCACGCGCCGGAGGATATTCCACGGCTGATCGAGGCGGGTCGTGGATATCCGCACCACATTATCATCGGCGCGCGCCTCAAGGATGCCGCGGCCATTCCGCGCAGCCGCTACATCGCCAACCGTATTGCCAATTTCTGGATATCCTGGGCCTGCGGTCAGCGGCTGGAAGACAGTCAATCCGGATTGCGTCTCTACCCCGCGGCCCTGCTCGGTGTTTTGTCCCTGCGCCACGACAAGACCCGCGGTTTTGTCTTCGAGAGCGAGGTGCTGATCGAGGCGGCGCGCCGGGGTTATCGCAGTCTGCCGGTGGCCATTCCCGCGGTGTATCGCCCCGGCGCCCGGCCGAGCCACTACCGTCATAGCGATTCCTGGCACATCGGCCGCATGCTGGCCTGGCGCCTGCTGTCGCGTGGCCTGTATCTGCCCGGCCTGTATCGCGCTTTTTTCAAGCGCGCCTGAGGCGGCGCGGGGTTTCTACGATTCGTTAGCGCCCGCGGTTGTGGCGAAATCGGTATTTTTAGTACCATGCCGGCATGCTCGGTGTTGTCGACGCCCTGCACGGCCGGCAAGCGGCCTGTCGGCCTTCAGCGATCCATCCACCTGACCAGGAGTACCATCATGCTGCAAAAAATTTCCCGCCTCATGCTTATGGCACCGCTAGCGGCCATGCTTATGACCAGCCCCTCGGCCGAGGCCGGTCGCCTCCAGCCGATCTATACGCCG
>JAYSOL010000371.1:0-4999 GCA_043723045.1 Gammaproteobacteria bacterium
GGTGATGGCAAAGCGGTGGGCCTCGTCGCGTACCTGCTGGATCAAATGCAGCGCCGACGAGTCCGGGGGCAGTATAGTGGCCTCCGCCTGGCCGGACAAGAACAGCTGCTCCTGGCCGGGCTTGCGTTCCACCCCCTTGGCCACGCCCACCAGGCGCACCCCCTCCAGGGAAAGCTCCTGCATGACCGCCTCCGCCGCCCGTAACTGTCCTTTGCCGCCGTCGATCAGCACCAGGTCGGGCAACGGCGTGCCACCGTCCTGATCCTGCTCCAGGGCCTTGCGATAGCGCCGTGTCAGGACCTGGGTCATGGCGGCATAATCGTCCCCCGGCTGGATGCCTTCGATGTTATAGCGACGGTAGTCGGACTTCACCGGCCCTTCCGGGCCGAACACCACACAGGAGGCCACCGTGGCCTCCCCCTGGGTATGGCTGATGTCGAAGCATTCGATACGTTCCGGCACGGCCTCCAGGCCCAGGGCCTCCTGCAACGACTCAAACCGGCTGCGCACGTTGGCCTGGTCGCTCAGGTGGCGGCGCAGGGCGTCGCGCGCATTCAGTTCCGCCAGTTTGATCCAGCGCCGCGGCAGGCCGCGGGTCTGGGTCACCAGTTTTACCTTGTGCCCGGCCTGCTGGGCAAACACGTCTTCCAGCAGCGGCCGGTCCGGCACCGCATGGCTGAGGTAGATCGCCGCGGGCACCGGCTTGCCCAGATAATACTGCGGCAAAAAAGCCGCGAGGATGTCGTCCTCCCCCGCGTCGCTGCCCAGGCGCGGAAAAAAATTCTTGTTGCCCAGATTGTGGCCGTTGCGGATGAAGGTCACGCTGACACAGGCCCCGCCCTGCTCCTGCGCCAGGGCCAGCACATCCGCGTCGCCGCCGTCGCCGCTCACGACCTGGCGTTCCTGCACCATGCGCAGCGCGGCGATGCGATCGCGGTAGCGCGCCGCGTTTTCGTAGTCCTGGCGTGCCGCGGCCTGTTCCATTTGGTTGGCCATTTCGTCGATGACCGCCTGACTCTTGCCATCGAGAAACATGCTGGCATGGCGCACGTCCTCGGCATAGACCTCGCGGTCGACGAGCCCCACGCACGGCGCGGTGCAGCGCTTGATCTGATACTGCAGGCACGGACGCGAACGATTGCGGAAGAAACTGTCTTCGCACTGACGCACGGGAAACACCTTCTGCAACAGGCCGAGGCTCGCGCGCACGCTGGAGGCGGACGGGAACGGACCGAAGTAACGCCCGGCCTCGCGTTTGGCGCCGCGGTGGAAACCCAGGCGCGGGAATGCATGGGCGGAAAGAAAGATGTAGGGGTAGCTCTTGTCGTCGCGCAACAGAATGTTGTAACGCGGCAGCAGGGATTTGATCAGATTGTTTTCCAGCAACAGCGCTTCGTTTTCGGTGTTGGTCACGGTCACGTCGATGTTGGCGATGGATCGCACCATGTGCTGGATGCGGCCACTCAGTCCGCTGGCGCGAAAATAACTCGCCACGCGTTTGCGCAGGTTGCGTGCCTTGCCCACGTACAGCACCTGGCCGTGCTCATCCAGCATGCGATACACGCCGGGGGAGGCGGACAGATTTTGCACCAGGGCCTTGGCGTCGGCGGGCTGCATGACCTTAGGTCCCGATGAGCTGCCTGGCCTGGTGGAAGATTTTTTCGAACATGGGCGTGGTGAGGCGGCGGGTCTGGGTGTTGTAGCGGCTGCAATGGTACGAGTCCAGCAGCTGCATGCCGTTGGGCAGGGCATGCAGGGCGGCGTGGCCGAAGACATAATCCGCCTGCTTCAGCCCCAGCGCCTTGATGGTGGCCTTGTGGGCGATGATACCCAGGGCCAGGATCAGGCAGGAGGCGGGCAGCGACGCCAGCTCGGCGCGCAGAAAGCGGTTGCAGGTATTGATCTCGTCGGTGGTGGGCTTGTTTTCCGGCGGCAGGCATTTCACCGCATTGGTGATGCGGCAATCCGTCAGCACCAGACCGTCCTTGGCCGTGACCGATTCCTTGGCGCTGGCGAAGCCGAACTTATGCAGGGTCTTGTACAGCAGGATGCCCGCATGGTCACCGGTAAACGGCCGGCCGGTACGATTGGCCCCGTGCATGCCGGGCGCCAGGCCGACGATGAGAAAGCGCGCCTCGCGGTCGCCGAAGGGCGGTACCGGCCGGGCGAAATAACCGGCGCAGCGCTCGCGTACGTGCGCCAAATGGCTGGCGAGGCGTGGGCAATCGACGCAATGAGTGTTGAACTTTGGCATGTTAGTCTGACCTTGCAGGGCCTATTTTTGGCCGGGAATTTTTCACAGAAGCGCGACTCGCGCAGTTTAACCTAGAAGCCGGGCCTATGCGCCACCGGTTACCTGACCTTATAAATAAGATTAAGAATAATAAATAACGTATTGTATATAATAAATAATCTAAGATCTTTAGCATCACATGGGACGTTGTGTCACGCGTCTACAATCCCAGCCTTGTATGGGTTGGCGTTGTAGTGGGCAGTTGGCGGTAGTGCATTACGGTGAGGATCTGGATGTGTTTGAGAGATGGCACGGATTCCTCTTATCCTCACTGATCCTGATTATCGACGGGGCCTATTTTTTCAGGCAATGATTTCCATTTCGGGCGGCGACGCCGCCCGATTTGTGGACTTGTTACTCTCGCTGCCGAGTCCGGAGAAATACTCCGAAGGGATCATGCGCTAATAAGTTATTGTAAATCCAAGGAGAGTTTTTAGCAGAGGTTAGTCGTGAGCCGACACACTGAGCGCGGCACAATTCTTGCCTTTTTACGGTGCAACCCAATGCAGCGGTAATGGCAAGCGAGCACCGTGGCACCAGGCCTGCGTCCGTCGTGCCGGTTTTGCGCAAAGAATTTTTGTATCGCTTTCAGTAGCACCACTTTCAGCAGAGAACTCCGAATGCGATCCGAAAAATTCGCCGCCGCAGACCGCTTCGTAGGAAAAAGCAGAAAACACAAAACACATAAGTAAGAGGAGACCGTTCATGAGACTGTTCTTATCTTTGGTTATGGCGTTCGTCTGTAGTAGCGCGCATGCCGCCGACACCGTCCCCACCGATGTCCAGATGCCCGGCACCCAGCCGGGGGAAATCTTAAGTCCGCTCACGCCCGGGGAACCGGTGTCGAGCCGCATGAGCCTGGACCCCGCCCGGCAGTGTAATTGGTGCCACGGTAACTACAACTCCACCGTCGAGCCGGGGCATAACTGGCAGGGCAGCATGATGTCCCTCGCGGCGCGCGATCCGCTCTTTTGGGGGGCGCTGGCCATCGCCGAGCAAGACTTCGACGGCAGCGGCGATCTCTGCCTGCGTTGCCATACGTCCGGTGCTTGGTTGGCGGGGCGTTCAGTACCCACCGACGGTCGCGCGCTGAATGCACGTGACAGCAACGGCGTCGAATGCGAGACCTGTCACCGGCTGACCGATCCGTCCGGATCGGAACACAAGGGCGTACAGAATTATCCGTTTATCGCCAACGACGCTAAGAGCCCCGCCACCGGATTTTACGGCGCGGCGCAGTACGTGCTCTGGGGTGGGCTGGATAAACTGGGCCCCTACAGCGATTCGGTCACCCAGCATCCCTCATTGAAATCCAACTTCCACCGTTCGCCGGATATGTGCGGTACCTGTCACGACGTCTCCAATCCCGTGACCGGCGATCTCGCGCACAACAACGGCGCCCTCAAACCACTGAAGGCCGGTCAGTTCAGCGGCGTCTTGGGGGCACCGGTGCAGAGCAAGGCCGCGTTTAAAAATTTCCCCTATCAATACGGCATTGTGGAGCGCACCTACAGCGAGCACATGGCCAGCCTCTGGCCGACGTTTAAGGTATCGGACTACGCCAAGCTGCCCACCGAATTGAAGGCGGGTGCCATAAAGGTGGCCTACGAAAAGGCGCTGCTCGCGGGCCAGGACGGCAACTACGAGGATGGAACGGCGCGTACCTTTACCTGCCAGACCTGCCATCTGTCGCCGGTATGGGAAGCACCGGTCGCGGGAAAACCGGACGGCGCGCGCGCCAGCAGCACGATACACAACGCCCCCAAGATGCGCAAAGACATGCCCCAGCATGACCTGACCGGCGGCAACTATTGGGTGCCGGAGGCCATCAAGTACCTGGATGGCAAAGGCAAACTGCGCGTCGGCGGCGGCCTGAAGCCAGACCAGATCGCGGCCATCGACGCCGGTATCCAACGCGCCAAAAACAATCTGACCCAGGCCGCCAGCTTGAAAGTGTCCGGCAGCACCCTGCGCGTCGTAAACCTGACCGGCCACAAGCTCATCTCCGGCTATCCCGAGGGCCGGCGCATGTGGCTCAACATGAAATGGTACGACGCCAAGGGCAGGTTGCTGCGCGAAGACGGCAAGTACGGTCCCGTCACGGCCACGATCAAGGGATCGCCGGTGACGGTGAATACCATCCTCGATCTCAAGGGCGCCAACACGCGCATCTATGAAATCCAAGGGGGCATGACCCAGAAGTGGGCCAAGCAGTTGCTGGCCATGGGCAAACCGGCCAGCCTGGTGTTAGGCTTCGATCGCGTTAGCGGGAAAGTCACACGCCCCCTGGGCCAGCTGGCGGCACAAAGCGATAACAGTTATGAAAAGACCTTCCACTTCATCCTCAACAACTATGTCGTCAGCGACAACCGCATCCCGCCCTACGGCATGCGGGCCGACGAGGCCGAGCGGCGCAACGCCTCGCCGGTGCCCGACAGCCAGTACGGAGCGCCGGACGACGACGAGGCGTATCAATACGCGGATAACGTCGCACTGAAGCCGCCGTCCGGCGCCGTCCGGGCGAGCATCGATCTGTTGTACCAGCCGACGAGTTGGGAATACATCCAGTTCCTTGCCCTGGCCAATACCAAGTCGAACACCTTCCTCAACACCGTGGGCGATGATGTATTGGATGCCTGGCTGAACACCGGCATGTCCCCGCCCCATATCAGGGCGTCGGCCACCTGGAGCAAATCATGAACCGGC
>JAYSOL010000372.1:0-3204 GCA_043723045.1 Gammaproteobacteria bacterium
CACCAGGCCTTTCTCGCCGAAAATCAGCTGCTGCGCGACGCGCATCGCCTGGCCACTATACCCGGCTTCATTATCCAGGGCCGTTACGACATGTGTTGCCCTATGGAAAGCGCCTGGGACCTGCATCTCGCCTGGCCGCAGGCACAACTCGAGATCATCCCGGACGCCGGGCATTCGGTGGCTGAACCCGGTATTACCGACGCCCTGGTGCGCGCCACCATCAGCCTGCACAAACAGATCGCCCTGGACTGAGCCATGGCTGTCTACGCCATCGGCGATGTTCAGGGTTGTTATTCGGCGTTGCGCCAACTGCTCGACGCGCTGCGTTTTGATCCTGCACAGGACGGATTGTGGTGGGTGGGTGACCTGGTGAACCGAGGCCCGCAATCCGCCGAGGTGTTGCGGTTTGTCATGGCGTTGCCCCAGGCGGTCACGGTGCTCGGCAATCACGATCTCCATCTGCTGGCGGTGGCCGCCGGCAAGGCCAGAATCAGGTCCAGTGACACCCTGGCGGGCATTCTTTCCGCACCGGACCGCGAGCCACTGCTCGACTGGTTGCGGCAGCGCCCCCTGTTGCATCACGACGCCGGCCTTGGTTATACGCTGATACACGCCGGACTTGTGCCCCAGTGGAGCCTGGCCCAGGCCACGGCGCTCGCCCGAGAGGCGGAGGCGGCCATCGCTGCGTCGGCATCCAATGATCTATTCGACTATCTATACGGCGACCAACCGGACCGCTGGGACGATACCTTAACTGGCCACGACCGTTTGCGCGTGATCATTAATGCCTTCACGCGCCTGCGCTACTGCGACCCGACAGGGCGCATGCTGTTGTCCGCCAGCGGTGCACCTGGCTCGCAGGCTGCACCGTTTCTGCCTTGGTTCCAGATTCCACGGCGGCAATCCCGCGACGCACGCATCGTGTTTGGGCATTGGTCCACGCTGGGGGTGTGGCAGGAAGATAATGTTATCGCCCTGGATAGTGGCTGTCTGTGGGGCGGGCAACTGACGGCGGTACGCCTGGACACGGGCGGCACCGATTTGGTTAGCGTCCCCTGTGGGCAAATCCTGCCACCCGGGGCGACCTGATGACTACCCGCGTAGCAGTGCATCGTTGCTGTTTTGTACGCGCGAAAACTGTGCGTTTTTTTCTTCGGGCCGATGTAGCACAATGCGCCCTCCACGTCTGATCCACTATGGTTATGAATCCACATCCCAAGCACCACATTGAAGTACACGTGAACACGCAGTACGTGGATGCACAGTCCGCACCCGCTGCCAACCGCTATGTGTTTGCCTATACGGTGACCATAACTAACCGCGGCAGTGTTCCGGCCAGGTTGCTTACGCGTCACTGGGTAATCACCGATGCCAACGACAAGGTGCAGGAAGTTCGTGGACCCGGGGTGGTGGGCGAACAACCCTATCTTGCCCCCGGCACCCGTTTTGAATACACCAGTGGCACTGTGCTGGAAACCCCCATGGGCAGCATGCAGGGCAGTTATCAGATGGTGGCCGACGACGGGGTAGAGTTCGACGCTGAAATTACGCCCTTTCTACTCAGTATGCCGCGAACTCTACATTAGCGGCAAACATCGTAGATATAGGCGTTAAAACCTTCGACCTTCTGTATTATCCGTGTGTGTCAAATATCCAGATTAGTCGCCGCCAGGGCATTTTTTTCGATAAATTCACGCCGTGGTTCCACCTGGTCACCCATTAAGGTAGTGAAGACCTCGTCTGCGGCGACGCCATCCTCAATATTGACCTTGAGCAGCCGGCGGGTACTGGGTTCCATGGTGGTTTCCCACAATTGTTCCGGGTTCATTTCACCCAGACCTTTGTAGCGCTGTATCGTTTGGCCGCGCCGGGCCTCATCCATCAGCCAGGCAAAGGCTTCTTCAAAATTGGTCACCACCTGGGACTTCTCGCCGCGTTGCACGCTGGCGCCGGTTCGCATCAACCCCTGTAATTGCCCGCCGATGCTGCACATGCTCCGGTATTCGCCAGACGATAAAAATTCGGCATCGATGCGGCTGACGGTGGTACTGCCATGTTCGCTCCGGGTGACCAGGATTTCTGTTTGCCCGCTGTGGGCGGTTCCAACGGAGGCGTCATAGCGCGCCCCATTTTGTTCCGCTGTCAGCCTGCTCTTGAGCTCCTCGACAAAGGCGTTAACGGTCTCTGTTTGCTGCAAGGCCTCTGGGCTAAGGCTGGATTGGTAGATCAACGCCTTAAGCAGTTTACTGTCGTAACGCCGCGCCAGTCGTTTGATGGTGTTTTCCACTGACAAGTAATCGTTGCACAGCTTGCCCAATTCCGTGCCAGCCAGCGGCTTGGCATCGGTTCCGCCGGACAGCTGTGCGCCGTCTAGCGCTGCATCCAGCAAGTAGGCCTGCATCTCGGTATCGTCCTTGATATACCGCTCCTGTTTGCCGCGCTTTACTTTATAAAGCGGTGGCTGGGCGATATAGATATGCCCGCGTGCCAGCAACTCATACATCTGTCGATAAAAAAACGTCAGCAGCAGGGTGCGGATGTGGGAGCCATCGACGTCCGCGTCCGTCATGATGATAATGCGATGATATCTTAACTTATTGATATTAAAATCATCTTTTCCTATTCCGGTGCCGAGCGCGGTAATCAGGGTGCCCACTTCGGCGGAGGCGATCATCTTGTCGAAGCGCGCGCGCTCTACATTCAGTATTTTGCCTTTTAGGGGGAGAATGGCCTGAAACCGGCGATCGCGTGCCTGTTTGGCAGAACCGCCCGCCGAATCACCCTCGACCAGATAGATTTCACACAAGGAGGGGTCTCGCTCTTGGCAGTCCGCCAGCTTGCCGGGCAATCCGGCAATATCCAGGGCGCCTTTGCGACGGGTCATCTCCCGCGCTTTGCGCGCCGC
This sequence comes from Gammaproteobacteria bacterium, assembly GCA_043723045.1. Lineage (GTDB taxonomy): Bacteria > Pseudomonadota > Gammaproteobacteria > Acidiferrobacterales > UBA6901 > JANNJF01. The sequence goes on from JAYSOL010000372.1 coordinate 2,906, forward strand.
TTCCCGCGCCCGGGCGGCCTCCATAATCTTGTTGGCGATGTTGCGGGCGTCCCCCGGGTTTTCCTGCAGGAATTCGCCCAATTTTTCATTAATAACGGATTCCACCGCGCCCTTTACCTCGGACGACACCAGCTTTTCTTTCGTCTGGGAAGAAAACTTCGGATCGGATACCTTCACCGAGAGTACCGCGGTCAGTCCTTCCCGCGCGTCGTCGCCGGTGGTGGGGATCTTGTCTTTCTTGCTGCCCTGCAGTCCTTCGATGTGTTGATTCATCGTCCGGGTCATGGCAGCCCGCAGAC
>JAYSOL010000373.1:0-5289 GCA_043723045.1 Gammaproteobacteria bacterium
CCACGCTGCCGCCGGTGTCAACCTCCACCAGCAGTCCACGCAGATTTTCATTATCCGAGTTTGCGAGAAAGACCTTGTCGGAACTCGCCGCCAGGACCGCCTGACCGCCCGGCGTGATGATCTCGCCATGGTTCTGGATCAGCGGGGCGAAGATCATGATGCGTCCGCCCTCGGCGCTTTTGAGCAGGGCGCCGGACTCGATCTTGATGGCGCCCATCGCGTCTGCGGTCTCGGCGGCGAAGGCCGCTTGCACTTGATTGATGGCGTTGGTGACGCCGTCATTGAAAACCTTGTCGCTGATATTAAGCGTGGAAGCGACCAGCGAGTGCGTGTCCACCACAGCGCCCTTACCGAACAGGATGCCACTCTGATTGATGAGATAGACCTGACCGTTGGCCGAGAGCCGGCCGAAGATCTCGCTCGGGCTGCCTTGCTGGATGCGGTTCAGTGCAGCCGACGAGGCATCCGGCTGTCTGAAGGTGACCGAGGCGTCGCGACCGATGTTGAAGCTCTGCCAGTTGAGAATGGCTTTCTGCGACTGCTGGGTAATGGTCAGCGCGGTTGCGCTGCTATCGGTTATCGCGGCGGTCCCCGAAGTAATGAATTGCGTCGCCGCTTGCGGCAACGCGGTGGGCGGCGGCTCGGCCTTGACCGCGGGCATATGCAGGACAGAGCTTGCGCCGCTTAACACCAGCGACACGAACAGGCTCAACGATGTCCGGCGCGGACGCCACGCCGGCAGCCACGCCCTGGCGCGTTTGCGGAAGGTCCTGGTGTTCGCCTTGGCGGCCCATGGAAAACTCATCGGATCCCTTTCTTTTAATTTTCGGTCATTCGGTGTCACCGAATCGTTTGCACAACCCAACACATCAATCTGCAGGGGATGTGGGCAGCGTGGGCGGGATTGTAGTCGGGGAGTGTTACAAGCTTATGAAAATACCGTGGCACAAAAAGAAAACGGCCCCCATTCCTGGAGGCCGTCTTTGACTGCATCATGCTTCATCCCTGATGGTTTGTGAGTACCACCACAAACCTTGACTCCTTACGGCGTGTAACAGTTCTGGTCGCCGTCCAGATCCGCACCCGCCGAGCAGTTGCTCGGGCCGACGGTGATGTCGGTGCCCGGGATGCCCGATTTCTTGAACGCCGTGGGCAGTGCGCAGGTGTTGGCCACGTTGGTGGAGGACAGGCGGCGGAACCAGGTGACCGGACGGGTGAAGCTCAGCTTGGAGTCCGGCGTGACGGTGGCCGACGGGGTGGCCAGCCAGCCACTGACGCCGAAGGCATGGGTCTTGTTCAGCGCAGGCAGCTTGAGCGGGTCCTGGATGAACGGCTTCAGGGCGTTGAACGCATCCACCGTGATGGTGGGGGCGCCCGCCTTGTACTGCAGCGACTGCTGGCCGATGTCGAAGTACTGGCCGGCGTGCGCGTTCACCAGGGTCGGGGCGAAGCCGTCGATCTTGATGTGGCGGTAGGCGTTGGTATACAGGCCGGTCGTGGCACTCGGGGCGTTCTTCTCCAAGCTCTGGATACCGATCGTCCAACGCTTGCGCAACGCGCTGTTCTTGCCACTGATGTTGGTGCCGTTGTTGAAGTCGTTGGTGCACTTCTCCACGTCACCCGAGCTCTCACCCTCGGTCACGAAGGTGGTCAGCGGACCTTCGCTCTCCGGCACCAGCGTGTCGATGGACGAATCCTGCGTCGCATCACAGGGATAGCCCAGGAGCATGGCGTTGAACTGCGCCTGGGTGCCCGAACCGTTCACGCGACGGCAGATCTGGATGGTGTTGTCGGTGGCGCCGTTGGTGATGGCCACCTGCTCAGCGTATACCCCGTTCCCATAGGCCGACTCGGCCTGGAAGTCGAGGGAGCTGCGCACCGCACCGCCCTTGGCGAAGATCGAACGGATCACGCTGGACGACAGGCTCGGCATGCACTTCTCTTTGTTAGCGTTGGAGCTGCTGGTGGTGATCGAACCGTAGGTGACGCCGGCGGGATTGCAGTCATTGAACAGCGGATGACTGGCCGGGAACTGCGCACGCTGCAGGTCCTGGTACATCAGGAGGTTGACCGGCGTGTTGAACATCAGCTGGGCCACGCCTTCCTTGATCAGACCGGTGGCATCGTGGGGCGCCAGCACGTCATCGGCGTCCACGGGACCACGCACACCGTCGAGGTCGAAGTCGCTGGCCGGCACGTTGAGGTTAAAGGCACTGGTGAACTTGTCGGGCTCGATGTCGGAGGTGCCGATGTCGGGTATGCGGCTCACGGCATCGCTCGCCGGATCGGCTTCAACGAAGGTGGCCGGCACGGCGAAGCCGGTGCAGTTCCAGACATTGGTGTTGACCCCGGCGACCACGCGGGCGCTGGAGATGGCCGGGCAGTTGTTACCTGCGCCGGTGGAGGGCTTCATGAAGCCGATGAACTTGCTCGTGGCCAGGGGACCGACGCCGGTGCCGGAACCGCCCTCGTCGCGTTTGCTCCACAGGATTTTCTTGCCGGAAAGGGAAGCGGACAGGGTGGACTTGCCGATGCAGGCCACCGACCAGAAGTCGGGCTTGCCGACGACGCGTGCATCCTCCAGGATATCCACGGACTGTGCGGCATCGCAGAAGGCCTCGACCACGGCGGTCTGCAGGCTGACAGTCGACGCGGTGGCGCCGCTGTGCCAGATGACGACACTACCCGCGGGATCGACGCCGTTGGCGGCATCGCCGTCGGCGGGCCACACCGGGGCGAAGGCAGCGGCCTGACCGGCCACGGCCAGGGCGCCCGCTGCGGCTAATGAAAGCGTTAACAGTTTACCGAATTTCATGTCTATCTCCTTAAAAGAAATAACGATGATTAAGATGCAGGGTGCGCCTTGTGCACCGATCGACATCCGGTGCGTGGGGCACACCCTACGTTGTTTCAGACTTTCTTACGGCGACTGATGCCGACCAGACCAACCAGGCCTGAGCCGAGCAGCCACACCGCGGCCGGAACCGGCACCGCACTGACCTGGGCGTAGGACACCTTGCCCAACGTGGGATCGATCACCCACTGACCATTGGCAAAGGTCTGGATAAACGTCGAGCCATCGAGGGTGTTGGTTTCGTCGGCAAAGTTGAAGGACATCAGCTCGCCACCGGTGAAACCGGTATGCTGGTTGTTGAAGAACAGCGCGCCGCCGTAGGTACCGCCCCAATAAGTGCCCAGGTGACCACCCGCGCTGCCTGAACCAACGACCATGGTGGTCGGATTCAGGTTCACATAGGCTTCCATATTGTTAAAGGCAACGGTCAGGGCGTTGCCGTTGAATATCCGCTCATTCGCGTCGATGGTGGCACCGGCGTTGCCGTGGGTAGTGACGACGCCCAGGTTCGGGCCGAGGCCCGCGTTGCTGATGCCACCGAGATTCCAGCGCATCAACGACTGATTCGCCGAGCTCCCGATGAAGCTTTGCAGCGTGCCATCGGTGACGCTGAAGGAGTTGATGAGGGACGCGTTGTTGTTACGGAAGTCGTTCACGGTCAGGTTGAGGTCCAGCACCAGGGACTGGTTGGAGGTAGGATCCACAATAGACAGGAACAACTCGCCGATACCGGAACCGAGCGTGAGACCCTGCCCGCCGTTAAAACCATCAGTAACGATAGCCGCCTGACTTGTGCCCGCGGCCACCATTGCGATTGCTGCGACCAACGTTTTCAGTTTCAAGTTCATTTATTAATTCCTCCGTTATTGTTTCGAGTTCATCAGTTGTGACGTTCTTCTTCCTGCTCGCCCCGCTCCTCACTTACAACTGTCCCGAGATGTGGTGCGACCGGTTTCTCCGAATGTCGACGCGCATCTTGGCACGACAACCGTGTGGGGTGTGTTAAGGAATAATGATTCTTTTGTTACTCGAGACGCGGCTTGTTCCAACCGCTACGGCGCTGGGTGTCATCGCCTTGCTCGGCTCAGGACCGAATGGCGCTTACTTAAGGCATTACTGTGCATTCTCGTCATGGCGAGGCCGCGTTTTTCGCGGCCGTGGCCATCTCCCTATCCCCGGCAGTCAATGTAGGGCGGGTTAGGCACGTCATTTGTGCCGTAACCCGCCGGATGTGCCAGCGGGCACACCGTAAAGAAGAATGTCTTGTGTTGCTGCGCAACGCTGGCGGGTTACGCAAACTACGCTAACCCGCCCTACATTTGGGCTTAAATAAGAGCCATTCGGCTCAGAACCCGTACTCCAGCCGGAAGTGCCAGCGGTTGTCGTCTTTCCGGGTGGTGGCGCCGTCTTTAAGCGCTCGCGCCCAGTCCAGTTCGCCTTTCAGATTTTTCCAGGCGGTAAACCGCAGGCCCAGACCCGCGCCCGTCAAATCGAAGCGCGATGGTTGATCCGGCAACGGGTCCTTGATGCGCAGGCGCGCGGTTTCGGCAAACATCAGGAACAGTAATTCCTGCAGACGCGGTGTTTTATCCCCGGCGAACGAGGGACTACGCCACTCCAGGCCGGCTTGCCACCCGTCATCGCCCAGGCGCTCGGACTCGCGATAACCGCGCACGCTGTCGGCGCCGCCGGCGCTGTACTGCTCGTTGCTGATCAGCGGCTGACTCGCGACCTGCCCACCGACCCTGGCGATCCAGCTCATGTCGTACGGGAGTTTCTGCGTGCGCTGGTATTCCGCCTTGAGGTAGAGATAGTTCGAATGCGCACCGAAGCGTTTGCACTCGAACTGATCCACTTGTTGTCCCGCACAGTCGTCGATCTGTTTGTCCGCCAGGTTGCGCAGGGAGAAATTCAGCGTGGTGCTGAATTGACTGGTAACGGAGTTGCCGGGCAGGCTGGCGTTGTACGCGAGGGAGAAAGGCACATAACGGATCGGCGTGTTCACACCGTCCGCGCCCAGCAGGATCACGCTCTCCTTGAAATCCTTGACATCCACGCCCAGGGAGAGGGAATGAAAATACTGCTTGCCCGGCGGCAACGGCACGATGCGGCGCACGCCGTAGATGTTGCCCGAACCGATGACGGAAATATCGCCGACGACGGCGACATCGCTGCGCGAATGGACGATGTAGAGCGCCGTCAGCTGATCGGTGTTCTCCGAGCGGAAGAGGTAGGTCGCCGACGCGACTTGCACTTCATCGGTATTCTCCGGCGCCGTCTGGTATTGCAGGGACAGACTGTGTTCCCGCTGCCACAGGTTGTCGTAGCGCAACTGGCCGATGGCGCGGGTATGGCTGGTGTTGCTGCTGTAGCGGTTATTGACCTCCAGGCTCGCGTGCAACGGCGGCTGGTCCTTGACCTTGAGTTCGACGTCC
>JAYSOL010000374.1:0-6907 GCA_043723045.1 Gammaproteobacteria bacterium
GGCATATGGATAATGGATCAGTGGGCAGACGACAAAACAAAACCGAAGGTTTCAAAAAGGCTCGTCCGGAAAAAGGGTAAGTTAAAAAATGGGCAATACGTAGACCCAAGCAACAACGCCGAAGCATATTCGGTCATCGAGTAAGGATAACTACAAATGAATATATATCTGAAGGCGCTCACTCTGTTTATTACTGGATTGATCAGTTCTGGTTTGTGCTTTGCAAGTGATTCATATAACTGTCCAAGCACAGTCCGCCTCGCTTCGGGTTCTGTCGCCCCGGAAGACCTTCCTGCGGGTTATGAATCACTGGTTTCAAGCTCAATAATTCGTCTGAGCGGCAACAATCTGTACGATGGGCCACCGAAGGAAGGAGCATCGCTCAAGCCAACGTCTTCCAAAGACAATGTCGCAACCTGGATTCTTCCAGGTAAGTATCCGCAAGGCGTATGGATTTCCTGTGACTACGCGGAAGGATTGGTAAAGATCGTTGCACGAACAAGAGATTCGGTGACATCCTGTGTTGCCACAACTGAAAAAGTGAAGCCACACAACACCTTGGCGGTGCGCTTCGTTTGCAAATAGAAAAATATAACTTTTTATAACAATCTAACACGTCGTTCGCGCCGACGCCGTCGGACAGCACGCCGTTTCCTAGTGCCGCACTGGCGGCTCGGCACAACTTAGCGTTGAGACTGTAGAAAAACCATCAAATCAGCACAAATCTGCTTAAACAACAGACAGAGGATAAGTCGAGGGTGGAAATGGAAATAATAACGAAGCCACACCAGAGCCTGTATGGCAGTGATTCGCACACAATGTCGAGAGCAGTAGGCATATCAAACGATTTATCGCCCTGTATCGCGCCTGATTCATCGGGCTGCGAAGAAGGGGTTTTTCTACAGCCTCGTTAGGCATACAAGGAACGCTCTATGCATGGTAAATGTCTCTGCGGATTGATTGAGTTTGAGGTTGTCGGTGTGATTCTGAAGCTCTACCAATGCCATTGTTCCCTATGTCGAAAGCAAGGTGGTGCTTCGTCGAATACCGCAGCCATTATTGGTAAAGAGCACTTCCGGTGGGTAGGCGGCCAAGAACACATTTCCTCTTGGGTTAAAGACACGGGGTTCCGTTCCGATTTTTGCTCTAATTGCGGTTCCCCCGTCCCTAACCCACTCAGAAGCACACCTTACTATTGGGTGCCTGCCGGTCTGCTTGAGGGGGATGTCCAACTTAAGATCAGCGCCCACCTGTTCGTTGGCTCCAAGGCATCGTGGGATGTGATTACATCACCTGGAAAACAATATGAAACCATGCCAGAATTGCCTGAGCTTTTGCGCCAAGATGGCGATGCCTAACCCTACGCTCAAGCGGGACTGCGCAAAAGCGCGCAGCCCCTTAGCTTCACGTTAGGCTCCCCATGAGCAATTTCATGATTGTTGTGTTTACGCTTCTTGGGTTTTCCCTTGTTGCAAGTTTGTTCATCTATCTGACAGTTCTTGATGCAGGAAAATGGCGCAAGAAGATTGAAGCGGCACTCTTGCCGATGGGTTTCGAGGTGTGCCTCTCCAAGGACGAAAAGGCGGCTCTGACGCAACGCTTGTTGATGGTAAACCCTCGCCATCAGGGTAAGCGCTTGTTGATGCATCTCTATCGTCGGGCATCGCCGGATGGCAGTCATAATTTCTATTTTTGCGATTATCGATTCGCCAGTGCCAGCGGTAAGGCGCGGGGCGTGCAATGGTTGCTTGTATGTCTGATTTCGCGCGAAATGGATTTGCCGCGATTTTCCATAGATAGTATTCCAGAGACATCCGGTGTCGCTGGCAAGCTTTATCAAAGTTTATCGAAAACCTTTCCTATGCCCGGCTTGGAACGAATCAAGACGGGTGATGCAGAGTTTGACGAGCGTTTTTGCGTCTATGCCGACTCCGGGCAAGTCAAGCTAGTCTTGCCACTTTTAGAACGGATAACCACAGCCTTGCGCGCAAGGGGAGGTGCCTGCCTGGACGCCCAAGGGGACAGCCTGATTCTGTCCAGCATCGAAATGAGTGCAGACCTGCCGCGCCATGTGCTTGACTCGCAAAAGCTGATCCGGCTGATTAACGTCGCGTCGAATCTGTTTGAAACTGTCAGGCATCAAGCGCGTGTGTAACGGACGAAGCCTAACTCTGCATTCGTGAGGGACGCGCCAAAAGCGGCGCACCTCTCAATTTGAACGTTATGCCTCATTTCCTGATTTTCTGGGCTTCCCTATGATCGACTCTCAACTAAAAAAACCATTTGAATTAATGGGAGACAGCAAACAAATATTCGTGTCCGGCGAGCAGAAGGATGTGGTGGCCTCTATCCTCACAAGAGAGCGAATTCCTCACTACTACGACTTTATGATTCGCGATAGCGTCGAACCATACACAGTAAGAACCTGGGTATTTGTTTTCGCCTCCCTAAAGGATACTCGCCGCGCTGTCGTGAAAAATGGGGACAGATTTATTTTACTGGAGACAACTTGTCGTGCAGAATCATAAAATAAATCTGTCCCCCTTCTTTTCCTCTCTTTTCGTCTCCCCCTTCTTTTCCTGTTCCTTTGAATGTTCTGTTTACATGGATCTTCAACAACACACGTCGCAGCATACTGGCGGCCATGCTGTTTCATTTTATGGTCAATTTCACGGGCGAACTTGTTGCCCTAACCCCGCGCGCTGAACTTTATTCAATACTGTTGTGGACTGTGGCCGCCATCTTTGTGACGGTGATATGGGGTGCAAGGACACTTACCCGTAAAAAATAACGTCAGTCACCAAGACCCGGGTTGTTTTTTTGGCCCCGCCATCGCCCTCCCCGATGGCTAACCGTTTGTCGCAGATGTATGGGCAGGCGAACTGGGCGTGGATTCATAATGTGTGGAAGGTGCCATCGAGGTTGTCGGATATTTATTTACCATTAACGACTTAATCGCCATTCTGCTGGGACGCAGCAGCTGCGACCACCTCTGACTTCGGCAACATGCATCACAGGCACCGTCACCACAACATCAGGAATTTCTGAAATACTCTGCAACTCACACCACATAGCCAAATTAAGCCTTGTCGCGCAGCGGGATTAGGCGTCTAATTCGGGGCCAACGGGAATGCCCGGCATGGGTACAGTGGTACCGCGCACACAGCGTTGAAGCAACAAACCGTAAGGGACAACCCAATATTGATCGCCGACTAGCGTTGAAGGCGCGGGCTGTCCCCCGCACTAAGCCAACATGGAGAAACAGCATGGCAGATATCAGAAAGTCAGAGACTCAGGAAGGCCGCGACCGCGGCGAGGCAATGAAGCAATTACGCAAGGCGATGCGGCAGAAGAACGAATGCCTGCAGGAACAAGCGCACTGCGATAACGCGCGCCGCGCCATCCTCGACAGCATGCGCCCCCTGATGAAGCTGGATCGCGAGTATTTCCAAACCTTCTTCAAGAATCACCAGGAATTCGCCGCGCGGTTCAACGATTACAAATACGTTGAGGAACTGTGCACGGTGGTATGCGCCATCGAGGCCTGGATGGGTGGCCCGGGCAATGCGCCTATCGTCAGCGACGACCCCTACGCCCAAATCGCCTGGATCGGCGGGCTCAACCTGCACACCCACGCGAGCCTTTACTTCGGATTCTCCAAGAAAGAGATGCTGCGCTGTTTCCAGATTGTGCAGGAGATGAAATCCATCGAGATCGAATCGGTGGTCGCTCCGGATTTCGAGTTCCCGCTGATCACGCTCAAAGACTCCGAAGACTGGATGCTGTATTACACCGCCGCAGTATCGCTTAAATTCCGCGAGGCGGCACGCGCGCTCGATCAGCGCCGCGCGGAGCTCGGGATTTCCGACGGCCTGCGCAACGACATCCTCGGCGCCATCAAATCCACCTACTGGTGGCGCTACATGATGATGGCACGCGTGATCGAAGAAGCCGCCGCAGGGCTGCCACCCGAGATGCGTGAACGCGTGGAGGCCGAAGACGGGAATGGGATTGTGGCTGAGGCAGAAGAAACTACTTGAGAAATCCAGGTCAAGGCGGAATGGCACTTACTTAAACAGTTCTACTATCAATGTAGGGTGGGTTAGGCACGTCGTTTGTGCCGTAACCCACCAGACGTGCCGCCAGGCACTCATTAAAAAAGGCGTTGTGTTGCTGCGCAACGCGCGGTGGGTTACGCAAAAAACGCTAACCCACCCTACATTTATGCTTAAGTAAGTGCCATTCATCTATCAAGGAATTATCTGTACGCTAATGGACCGGACATCGGAACGCCCCTGGTCGTCCACGGCGCGCAGCATGAATTGTCCCGGACGCGGCGGCCAGAACAGCGGCTGCCCGCCATCGGAGCGGCCGACGAAACGTTCGTCGAGAAACCAGTAGACCGCATGCACGTCCGCATCGGTGACCGCGCTGAAGGCCAGTGGTGCCAATTGCCGCTCGCTGGCGCGGTAACTGTAGGCGAGCCCGGTCTGGGGCGAGGTGATCTGTGGCGGGTTGCCGCGGGTGGCGCGCACCTCCAGCGGGCAGTTGGGATTTTCCGCCGGTGGGGAACGGCGCGGGATGCCGGCCTGGCGAAACAGCCGCAGCAGATCCGACGGCCAGTATTCAAATACCTCCGTGCGCGTGCCGGTGGCACCCGGTCGGCAGGCGCGCTGTCCGGTGCGGGTATCGATGCTGACGGCGCGGTGGATATCGCACACGCTGATGGGCGACACACCCGGTCGGTACCACGTCGGCACGCTATGCCGGCAGTGCGGGCTGGGGATCTGTCCGGACACGGCGCATACCTGTACTTGCGTCAGGTCTGGCGGCGGCGCAGGATGCAACGGCGTCAACGGTAACCCCTCCGCGCGCAGGGCGTCGATGATCTCGAACAACAACGGGGCGGCGGCCTCGACGCCGACGAAGGCCGGGTTGCCCGCGCCATCGAAGTTTCCGCTCCACACCGCCAGCACATACGGACCGAATATCCCCACGGACCAGGCGTCACGAAAACCGAAGGACGTGCCCGTTTTCCAGTACACCGGAAAATTCTCCCGCGTCCACTCGCCGCGATATCCTTGCGCGGGACGCGGATTGTCCTTGAGGATATCGAGCACGAGGAAGCTCGCCTCCGCCGAAAGAATGCGTGCACCCGCATCGGGCGAATCATTCTGCACATAGCGCAGCGCACGCCACTGGCCACCATTGGCCAGCGCGGCGTACAGCTGCACCAGTTCTTCCATGGTGACCTCGGCGCCGCCCAGGGCCAGGGCGAGTCCGTAATAGTCCTCGCCGCGGGTGAGCCCGACCTGCGCCTGCTTCAAGAATTCATACAGGCTGGGCTGACGCAGACGCATGGCGACCTGCACCGCCGGCAGATTGCGGCTGCGGATGAGGGCGTCATGCACGCTCACGGGACCGGCGAACTCGCGATCGAAATTCTCCGGATTGAATCCGCCGAAACGCGCCGGGGCGTCCTTCAACATGGTCAGCGGATGCACCAGCCCCTGATCCATGCCGAGGGCATAGATAAACGGCTTGAGTGCCGAACCGGGTGAACGCCGCGCACGGGTGCCGTTCACCTGGCCCTGGATGGTGTCGTCGAAGAAATTCGCGGAGCCCAGCAGCGCGCGCACCTCCAGGGTCTGAGTGTCCACCAGCATGGCCGCCACGTTGTGCAGACCCTGGGAGCGCCGCCGCGCCAGATAGGCGCTTGCCTGACGCTCGAGCACCGCCTGCAGTCGCAGATCCAGTGTCGTGCGCACCTCGCCGGGGCGGGACGGCCCCGCATTCAACGCGTCGACAAAATGCGGTGCGCGAAATGGCAGATCGCCGATGCTGTGCAGGGTGAGGGGCATGCGCAGCAGATCGCGTTCGCTCGCCGCCGGCGGGTGGGTGGCGAGCCACTTCTGCACCAGGAGATCGCGCGCCACCACCAGGGCGTCATTGCCCGGGACACGCCGCGCCGGGCTCTGCGGGATCACGCTCAGGCTAAGGGCCTCGGCCAGGGTCAGGCGGCTCGCGGGTTTGCCGAAGTAAATCAGACTGGCGGCACCGATCCCTTCCACGTTGCCGCCATAGGGCGCCAAGCCGAGATACGCCTCGAGGATTTCGTCCTTGGAATAAAACAGTTCGATCTGCAGGGCGCGCGCGATTTGCACCAGCTTGCCGGTGACGCTGCGGGAGTCGATATTGAAGCGAATGCGTGCCAGCTGCATGGTCAGGGTCGAACCGCCGATCAGACGTCCGCCGGTCAGCGTCTGGTACGCCGCGCGGGCGAGGGAGTAGGGATTCACCCCGGGGTGCCAGTAGAAATGCCGGTCTTCGTACAGCAGGGTGGTATCAATCATTACCGGCGCAATCTGCGCAAGGGGCAGATGCAGACGGTACTTGTCGTCGGCGGCCAGGGTGAGGCGCAACAACCGCTGCTCGCGATCGTAGTAGGCGTTGGAGTAGCTTAAGTCCTCCCATAAGGGCGGGCGTGGTATCAGCGCATACAGCATGCCCAGTATTGCCACCACCCAAAGCGTGCGGCGCAGGCCGCGCCGAAGCAATCCGGGTGGTGGCGCCAGGGATCGGAGGTGATAACCGAGTGTAGAATACAAACGGTGCAGCCACTGCGGTGAATGGAAATTCATTGCCACGAGACCTAGGGAACCTCTGAACAAGTCCCCTCTCCCCCGTGCACTTCGGGGGAGAGGGTTAGGGTGAGGGGGGTAATCATAGATTTTCCCCTCACCCTGTCCCTCTCCCAATGGGAGAGGGGACCTTGCATGATAGTTTCTGCCACTTGTTCAGAGGTTCCCTAGAGACTGCCCGCGTGAAAAATAAGTTGGGGCAGGGGGCCTTGCGGGTGATGATCGATGCGCAGCCGGCTGAGGCCGGCGTTCGCCACCTGGATGCG
>JAYSOL010000375.1:0-6922 GCA_043723045.1 Gammaproteobacteria bacterium
TGGTGTACTTCGTCACCCATGGCTGTGTAAACGGACTCCGTAAGTCGTAGGTTGGGTTCACCCTAAAGGGCACGCGAGCCCGAAGGGCGTAACCCAACAAAACCCCGCCTTTGCTGCGGAAGCACCGACGCGGCTCCACCCTGTCCGCGACGAAATGTCGGGTTACGCTACGCTCTTGTCCCCGTATGGGGGAACCCGACCTACGAGACTTTATTATCTCGCCGCCGGCGCGGTGACCCTGATGCAGGTCACCACCGCGGCGTTTTTACCCGTGGTGTTTATCGTGTTGCTGCTGGCCAACCACCCGTGGCGGCTGCGTCCGGTCAACGCCGGTTGAAGTGTTCCCGTGGGAGTTTTCTCTGCACGCTTGTTCACTTGGCTGCAGGACGCAGAATTTTATCGCGCCTTGCATCGCCAGGCGGCGGTGCGCCAGGGGACTATCCGTGACCAGCGTGCGCTGTTGCGCGCCGGAGGCGCGCAGTTCGTCCCGCTGCTCGATGAGATGGTGGGAGTGTGGCTCCTGCGCAAGGAAGGCGCGTGATGTCGGTGCGGGGTCGTTGTAGTATGCTTCACACGGTGTAACCGAGCCTTCCGTCCCGAGGTCTGTGTATGAATCATTTTGCCAATCCCGCGGAGAGCGAAATAAAGGCGTTGCTGGCGCGCGTGCGCAGCATCGCGGTGGTCGGGCTTTCGCCCAAGGCCAATCGGCCGAGTCATCGGGTGGCCGCGGCCCTGCAGGGTTATGGCTATCGCATCATTCCGGTTCGCCCCATGGTGAGTGAGGTGCTGGGGGAAAAGGCCTACGCGGACCTGCGCCAGGTGCCGGGCACGATCGATCTGGTGGATGTGTTCCGCGCCCCGGAGGAGGTGGAGCCCATCGTCGATGCGTGCATCGATCTCAGGATTCCGGCCCTGTGGTTTCAGGATGGTGTGGTCAACGAGGCGGCGGCGCTGCGCGCACGGGCCGCCGGTATTATGGTCGTCATGGACCGCTGCACCTATCGGGACTACGCCGGTTTTTTTCCGCACGGCAGGGGCGACAACCTCCAGGACTAACTTTTCCGCAGACCCTGGAGGCGGCGGCCATACCACACCCGCAGGCGGCGCGACAGACGCCGTGCCCAGGCCCAGTCCACCGCCAGCAGCGTCAGTCCGATCGGCAGCATCCAGTAGCCCAGTATCGGCAGAAAGCCCAGTAACCCACCGAGCACCAACACCACGCCCACCGTCTTACGCAGGCGGTGGTTTTTAGTGGCCTTGAGGCTGTGGTACCGCTGGTGGAAGAATGCTTTCAAGGGGTGCTTAGGGTATCGCGCTAGGGTGCGTGTTACTATTCCAGTTTCTTTGTATCGGCGCAAACGGTACTCTGCGTATTATGCAACTGAAGTTCACTAAAATGCACGGCCTGGGTAATGATTTCGTCGTCATCGACGGAATACGCCAGACGCTCTCCCTCACTCCCGTCATTATCCGTAAACTCGCCGACCGGCACCGGGGCATCGGCTGCGACCAGGTCCTGATCGTCGAGCCGGCGCGCACCCAGGGGGTGGATTTCGGCTACCGCATCTTCAATCGCGACGGCGGCGAGGTGGAGCAGTGTGGTAACGGCGTGCGCTGCTTCGCCCGCTTTGTGCTTGATCAGGGCCTGTCGACCAAGACCGAGCTCGCGGTGGAGACCAATGCCGGTATCGTCTACCCGCGGGTCGAGGCCAATGGCGAGGTCACGGTGAACATGGGCGTGCCGCGCTTTCTTCCGGCGGACATACCGTTTGCCGCGGAGGCGCGCCAGGACATCTATACTTTGGAGGTGAATGCCGAGCCTGTCGCCGTCACGGTGCTGTCCATGGGTAACCCGCACGCGGTCCAGGTGGTGACGGACGTGGAGCGGGCCCCGGTCAGCACCCAGGGTCCGCTGATCGAGAACCATCGGCGCTTCCCGCGCCGGGTCAACGCGGGCTATATGCAGGTGGTGGACGCTACCCACATACGGGTGCGCGTGTACGAGCGCGGGGCCGGCGAAACCCAGGCCTGTGGCACCGGTGCCTGCGCCGCGGTAGTGGCCGGCCGGGTGCGGGGGCTGTTGCAGGAGCAGGTCGAGGTGGCGCTGCGCGGCGGCAGTCTGCGCATTGCCTGGAAGGGGGAAGGGGAGCCGGTATGGATGACGGGACCGGCCACCAGTGTCTTTGAAGGCAGTATCGATCTGGGGCGACTATGAACACAAAAAAGCCGAGCGGTGGACAGGAACAGGAATTGTCCTGGGAAGAGGCGGTGGCCCGTTACCTCACGGAGAATCCGGATTATTTTCTCAACCACCCGGAGGCGCTCGGTGTGCTTACGCTGCGGCATCACGCGAGCGGCCAGGTGGCGTCCCTCATCGAGCGCCAGGTGCAGGTCCTGCGGGACAAGAACGAGCAGCTGGCGCGCCAGTTGCGTGAGTTGCTGAGCCACGCGCGGGAGAACGATGTGCTGGGCGAGCGTCTGCATCAGTTCGCCCTGGCCATGCTGGACAGTGGCGCGTTGGACGAGGTGCTCAGCACCGCGCGCGACATGCTGCGTCAACAGTTCAAGCTCGATGCCGTGGTCATCCTGCTCAAGGGTGACAAAGAGGTCTTGCGCGGCCGCCCGGAATGCGCCGAACCCGGCGACCGGCGCTTCGAAGGCATCCTGCAGAAATTCGCCGCATCCGGCCAGACCTCCGCGCTGCCGGCGCGCAGCCAGGCGGGCAAACCCCTGTGTGGCCTCAAACACGACAGCGATACCTTGGATTATCTGTTCGGCAGTCAGGCGCACGACATCCGCTCGACCGCCCTGGTGTTGCTTGCGGGCAAGGACACCACCGGGGTGCTGTGCTTCGGCAGCAGCGATCCCCTGCGGTTTCATCCACAGATGGGTACCCTGTATCTGTCTAAGTTCGGTGAACTGCTGATGTCGGCGATCAGCCGCTACCTGTAGACGTGCACGGGGATTCCCCACCGATGCACGCCAGCACCCACACCCAGGTCGACCGCTACTTTCAACATTTACGCAGCGAACGCCGCGCCTCCGCCCATACCCTGAGTAATTACCGCCGCGACTTAAGCCGCCTGCAGGGGTTCTGCGTGCAGCAACAGGTCGAGCACTGGACGGATCTGACGGTACCGCAGGTGCGCGCCTACATCGCCCAGCTGCATCGCGCGGGCCTGGAGGGGAAATCCATACAGCGCATGTTGTCCGCGGCGCGCTCCTTCTATCGTTTTCTGCAGCGCGAGCAAGTGCTGACGGGCAATCCCTTCATCGGCATCAGCGCGCCCAAGTCCGCCAAGCGCCTGCCGGCGACACTCAGCGTGGATCAGGCCACACAGGTCGTAGCCATACCGACGGACGACGCCATCGGCCTGCGCGACCGCGCCATGTTCGAGCTTTTGTATTCCTCCGGCCTGCGGCTGGCGGAGCTGGTGTCGTTGGACGTGCCGGATGTGGATATGGTCGACGACCTGGTGCGCGTCACCGGCAAGGGTGCCAAGACGCGTATCGTGCCCGTGGGCAGGCAGGCGCACGCCGCGGTCAAGCTGTGGCTGGGTCAGCGTGCGCTGTCGGTGGCGCCCGGGGAGCCGGCCTTGTTCATCGGACGCAATGGCCGGCGCCTGGGTGCACGCTCGGTGCAACAGCGTCTGGCGTTGTGGGCGGTACGTCAGGGATTGGCGATGCCGGTGCATCCCCACATGCTGCGTCACTCCTTCGCCAGTCACCTGCTCGAATCGAGCGGCGACCTGCGGGCGGTGCAGGAACTGCTTGGGCATGCCGATATCTCCACCACCCAGATCTACACCCATCTTGATTTTCAACACCTGGCCAAAGTCTACGACCAGGCGCATCCGCGGGCGCGTAAAAAGAAATGAATATGATTCTGAACCGCCAAGACGCCAAGAAAGGCCCCTTTCAACCAACACAACTTGTGGCGCCCGGACCGGGCTTTGTGTTAATTTGTGCCTCAATTCCCGGTTTTCAAGCATGAGATTTTCGGAGGTCGCTGGTCATGAGCGGAGGCGGTTGCAGCGAATTGGAGCCTTACGCCCTGCAGGTCAAGGGCGATAGCATGAGCCCTGAGTTCTGGGACGGCTGCATTATTATCATCGATCCGGGCGCGCAGGCGGCCAACGGCGCCTATGTGGTCATCGACTACGACGGCGACACGATCTTCCGCCAGTTCATGGTGGAGGGCGAGCGTCGTTACCTGAAGGCGCTGAACGAGGAATATCCCGTGACCGAACTCACCGGCAGCTTCAACCTGCGCGGCATCGTGGTGCAGCGCGCCGGCCGGCGGAGATCGCAGCACAAGCATTACCTGTGATGTGGCATGCTTAAGCTTTACGCCGCCGCCAATCTGCAGGAGGCCCAGATTATTGCCGGCATGCTGGCCCATGCCGGCATCGAATCTCAGATCTTCAACCAACATTCCCAGGGTGCCCTCGGCGAGATTCCCCTCGGCGAGACCTACCCGGAAATATGGCTGCCGGACGAGCGCGACCTGGGTCCCGCTCAAAAACTGCTGAGTGCCTATGAACGCCCCGTCGACACAGCGCAGGAGGCCTCTTGTCGTGCGTGCGGCGAGTCCAGCCCGGCGAACTTCAGTCTCTGTTGGCACTGCGGCGAACCGCTCTAAGTCGCCGGCCATCAGGAAGATTTCCGTTTGCGTTTTTGAGCCGTTGGGGAATAATCGAACACGGTGCTGCTGGCCATCTTGAATAACCAACAACTACAAGGAGCGTCCCATGTCCGATCACGTATACAAGATTCTTGAACTTGTCGGCTCATCCACCAAGAGCAGCGACGACGCGATACAGACCGCCATCGCGCGCGCGGCCAAGACCCTGAAGAACCTCGACTGGTTCGAAGTGGTGGAGACACGCGGTCACCTGAAGGACGGCAAGATCCTGCACTACCAGGTGAAACTGAAGATCGGCTTCCGCCTCGAATAAACCTTGAGTTGCCGCTGACGGCGCGTGCGCGGACGGAGTCCAGTGTAAAGTTTTTAAGCGCACATCCGTGTCAACGAGCGGTGGGGGAAGGCTCCCCCGCCCGCAGGTAAGGCGTAGTTGAGTGTGGGCTCTGCGTAATGATTGATTTGCTGGTGAGTACCTTTGTCATCCTGGTGGTGGTCATCGACCCCATTGGGCTCACGCCGATGTTCGCGGCGCTGACCCACGGCGGGACGCCGGCTTACAAGCGGCGTATGGCCTTTAAGGGCACGGCCTTGGCGGCCGCGGTGCTGGTGGTATTTGTACTCATCGGCGACGGTCTGTTGCGCTCTCTCGGCATCAGCCTGGCGGCGTTTCGCATTGCCGGCGGCGTATTGTTGTTTCTGCTGGCCATCGACATGGTGTTTGCGCGCCACTCCGGGCTGCGCTCGACCACGCTGCGCGAACAAGCGGAGGCGGAACAGCGCAAGGACATCTCGGTCTTTCCCCTCGCCATCCCCTTGATCGCCGGTCCCGGCGCCATCACCACGGTGTTGCTGACCGTCGGCAGTCAGCCGTCCCCGATGACGAGTTTGATATTCTTACTGGTGCTGGCCCTGGTATTGCTGCTTACCTTGGGCGCGC
The DNA here is from genome assembly GCA_043723045.1 of Gammaproteobacteria bacterium. Taxonomy (GTDB): domain Bacteria; phylum Pseudomonadota; class Gammaproteobacteria; order Acidiferrobacterales; family UBA6901; genus JANNJF01. Next base: position 5,583 of record JAYSOL010000375.1, read on the forward strand.
TGTTGCTCGCGCCGCGCATCATGACCGTGCTGGGCGAGACCGGCGCCAATGTGGTGACACGTACCCTCGGCATCGTGCTGGCGGCGCTGGCGGTGCAGTTCATGCTGGACGGTATCGCGGCAGGTGTGCACTTGCTGCCGCCAGTACACCCTTAAGCGTGTTCCGGCCCAAACGGCCGCCAGTGCCGGATTTCCACCCGCGCCGCACGCCGGGTACAATCCCCGCTTCTGCAGAAGGAGAGCGGCACTTGGAACAATATCGCGGTACCACCATCCTTTCGGTCCGCCGGGGCAACCGCGTCGTCATCGGCGGCGACGGCCAGGTGTCCATGGGTAATACCATCATGAAAGCCAACGCCCGCAAGGTGCGGCGTTTGTACAAGGATCAGGTGATCGCCGGTTTCGCCGGCGGCACCGCCGATGCCTTCACCCTGTTCGAACGCTTCGAGGCCAAACTCGACAAACACCAGGGCAACCTGACGCGCTCGGCGGTGGAGCTGGCCAAGGACTGGCGCACCGACCGCATGCTGCGCCGCTTGGAGGCCCAGCTGGCGGTGGCGGACCGTAGCGCGTCCCTCATCATCACCGGCAACGGCGACGTGATCGAACCCGAGGGCGGGCTCATGGCCATCGGCTCGGGTGGGTCCTACGCCCAGGCGGCGGCGCGCGCCTTGCTGGAGAATACCGAACTGGAGGCGCGCGCCATTGTCGAGCGTGCCTTGAATATCGCCGGCGACATCTGCATATACACCAACCACAGTCTGACCATCGAAGAACTGGAACTTTAGACCCTTATGTCGGAAATGACCCCGCGCGAGATCGTCCAGGAACTGGACAAACACATCATCGGCCAGAGCGCCGCCAAGCGCGCCGTGGCCATCGCCCTGCGTAACCGCTGGCGCCGCGCGCAGGTGGCAGACCCCGAGCTGCGCAACGAGATCACGCCGAAGAATATCCTGATGATAGGACCCACCGGAGTCGGCAAAACCGAAATCGCACGGCGTCTAGCGAAACTGGCGCATGCGCCGTTCATCAAGGTCGAGGCGACCAAATTCACCGAGGTCGGTTATGTCGGGCGCGACGTGGATTCCATCGTGCGCGATCTGGTGGACGTCGCCATCAAGATGATGCGTATGGAGGAAACGGAAAAGGTCCGGGCGCGCGCCGAGGATGCGGCGGAAGACCGGGTGCTGGACATCCTCCTGCCGCCGGCGCGCGACGTGGGTTTCACGGCCGGCGCCGAGGCCAAGCCGGTGGAGGACGGCGCGGCGCGTCAGGCGTTCCGCAAGAAATTGCGCGAGGGCAATCTCGACGAACAAGAAATCGAGGTCGAGGTGAGCG
>JAYSOL010000376.1:0-4568 GCA_043723045.1 Gammaproteobacteria bacterium
GTGTGCGCGTAATACACAACAGCCCGCAGCAGCTCCCACGTCGTCATCCCGAACCCTTGCACCAGATTGTCCAGTACGTCGATTCCGACATTACCGTCGCCCCGCTCTATGCGGCCCACTGTATTCCTGTCCACTTTCGCCAGCCCCGCGAGCTGCCCCCGCGTTATGCGCCGCTCGGTCCGCAACAGTTTTACAGTCATGCCAACCATTGCCCTTGCCGATCCCTTTCGCATGCTTTTCGCCCAATGAACTGCCCGCGCTAAGGTTACGCACTATAGTGCGTGCGTCTACGAGCTATAGCGCGTATACCCACGCTACCCCACGCGGCACGGTGTCACACCGGTTGACGTCGACGGATAAGAAATAACCGCTGAGCCGGTGGGTGCGCCGCCTTCGGGCAGGCCAACCCTGACCCGCTGTTACTCGCGGCGTAATTCGTAACCGGAATAGACTATTCGCTCCTGCCCTTGCACGCGGATCACACGAAACGTTTCGCCCATAAAACGCCCCAGGCCCTGGCTGATGGCCTCCGTATCGCTCAGCGGATCGAGGACGATGCTCGGCGTAAAACCTGGTGCTTCCGGCAACGTGTACTTCAAAACGAGCAGACCATTTTCGTAGGCCAGCTGCGTGTTCTCGAATAACGTAGCGTCGTCGCCCTTATTCACAATGACATAACGCCCGGTACGCGCCAACCACGCCGGCGACACCGGGTGCGGGGTGATCTTCACCCCGGCGAGCAGACGCTGACCTTTGTAATGGAGTGTCACGACCTGGCGTTCGCCGATGGCATCCACCGACACGGCCACCTCTCGCAGGCCGGCGAGGTTGATGGGCAACCAGCCGAACATGCGATATTGCAGCACAAACGTTGCGTCGGCGCGCGGCAACAGCGCCAAGGTCTTGCCGAGAAACTGGGTTTGCAGATAACTGCCCTTGTCCTGCACCGTGAACACGCTGCCGAGGTTGCTCGCATAATGCCCGGCCAGGGGCGACAACTGCGCGGCGGTCATGGCCACCGCCACCGGCGCCGCAGTTTTTGGCGCGGCCGGCTCCTGCAAACCGGTTTTGGCCTCAAGCGCCAGCTTTAACGCCTGCACCGCGATGCCGTTAAGGGCGGCGGAAGCAACGGTTGAGTTGGCCAACACGATCACACCGAGCTTGTGTTGCGGCAACAATATCAACTCGCTGGCAGCACCCAGGGTACCACCGTCGTGGTGCACCACCGGCCCGGCGTAGTCCAGCCCCGGCTTCCCGAGCATCCAGCTGAGCCCGATGCGAAAATCCATATCCAGGGCCACGTCGGTGTTCTGTCGGCGCCACATCTCGTGCAGTGTTTCGCTGCTCACCAGGGCACGGGTGCCCACACGCCCGTCGGCCAAGCACAGGCGGATAAAGCGACTCATGTCCGACACGCTGGAGACCAGGGCACCGGCCGGTACTTCCCGCAGTAAATAGCGTTCGGCCCCCGGCTTTCCTTGGCGATAACCCACCGCCAGATCCGGATCGTTCATTGACTGGGTAAGGAAGCGGGTATGGTCCATGTTGAGGGGCGTCAACAACGCCTCCTGCATGTAGGGCACGTAGGGCTGGCCGCTGGCCTTTTCCACGAGACGACCGAGCAGTGCGTAGCCGAGATTGGAGTAGGAGAACACTAAGTCGGGCGGATACGATACGTATTCGTCGCGCAGCAGCGGAAATACCTCTTCGAAAGGAGCGGGACGCAGGCTCCACATGCCCTTGAGGTAATCGCCGGGCAGGCCCGCGTGATGCGTCAACAGATTACGCGCAGTAATCGGCCCGCTGCCGGTGTAGCGGGTGCGCATGGAAAATTCCGGCAGATAGCGTGACACCGGGGCGTCGAGATCGATGCGCCCCTGCTCCACCAGCTGCATCACAGCGGTGGCGGTAAATAGTTTGCTGATCGACCCAATGCCGTAAAGCGTCTGCGCGCTGGCCGGCAACTTGCGCGCATCATCGGCGTAGCCGAAACCTTGTGCCCACACTACCTTCTGATCGTCCACCAGGGCGATGCTGAGGCCCGGCACCCCGACACGCCGCATTTCCCGCGGAATAAACCAGCGCAGATAGCGCTCGGTATAGGTGTAATCGTTGCGCGCTTGCTGTTCCGGTTTCGCCGGCGGCGTGGCGCACGCGGACAGCGTGAGGCCGAGGGTCAGTGTCACTAGCCCTAGCCGTGCGAGGCATCGATATTGCAGTATTTTATTGTGTCGCATTCCGTCCCCTGGTTGATGAGGCCGCGCACACCGGCATAAAGGCGGCGCTATGCAGTGTTGTTGATTATATAGGGCGCACGCCAGCCGGATATCCTACCGCATCTCCCACCCAGGCAGCAGGCAGTGCGGAACCACGATACGCAGAGGCCAACACCGCTGGTGTGGAACTCCGTGGCGAAACAGCCGTCCACCCATGCAGGCATGGAGGCGGATACCTGTCCGCGCCGCGAAAGACCCGCGCGACGCGCGCTAATATCGCTACTATAACTGATGTCCGAACTTCTCTGGGTCTGGCTACCGTGCATCGGCCTGTACGCCATCCTTGCCGCTTATCGTTACATCATGCCCGACGGCAGGTTACGGCAGAGCAACGTGCGTCGTCCATAATAGCCAAGCGGTACTGTCCAGATCCAGCAACGGAGAGGAAGAGAAACATGTTTCCAAGAATAGGTCTTTTAGCAATTGTAGTATTCATCAACGGGTGCGCCCACACGCCGGAGCCGCCGCAGCCCTACACGCGCGACGCCTGCTCCAGTACCCCTGAGTGCGCCGGCGCCATCAAATCGGCGGTGGAAAATAGCTGGAAGGAACGCTATGGCTTCGACCAGCGCCTGCGTGCCGCCGTGCTGATCAATCTGGATACGAGTTTTAATGTGACGTCCGTGGAAATCACCCAAAGCAGCGGTGATGTGAAGTTTGATGAATCCACCTTGCGTGCCGTACGCAACACCTCACCCTTTGTGGAGTTGCGCGGATTACTAGAAAGCGAACGCGCGGAATTTGATTCCATCAATTTCGTCTTTGGCTCGGCGCGCCCCTGACGCGACCCCTACCAGGACTACTTCTTCGCCCAATCCAAAAATGGCTTGATCAGATCCATGGGCAACGGAAACACTATGGTGGAACTCTTCTCCCCGGCGATAGCGCTCAGGGTCTGAAGATAACGCAGCTGCAGGGACGCAGGGTTCTTGCTCATGAGATCCGCGGCCTGCACCAGCTTCTCCGCCGCCTGCAACTCGCCTTCGGCGTGGATGACCTTGGCGCGGCGTGAGCGTTCCGCTTCCGCCTGTTGCGCGATGGCGCGTACCATGGTCGGATCGATGTCCACGTGTTTTATCTCGACGCTGGAGATCTTGATGCCCCAGGCATCGGTCGCGCCGTCGAGGATGATCTGGATATCGGTGTTGAGTTTGTCGCGACTCGCAAGCATCTCGTCCAGCTCGTGCTTGCCCAGCACCGAGCGCAGCGTGGTCTGGGCGAGCTGGGAGGTGGCGGCATAATAATCCTCCACCTGAATAATGGAGCGCGCCGGATCGATGACACGGAAATACACCACCGCGTTGACCTTCACCGACACGTTGTCGCGCGAGATCACGTCCTGCGGCGGCACGTCCATCACCACCGTGCGCAGATCCACGCGCACCATCTGCTGTATGCCGGGAATCACCAGGATAAGACCCGGCCCCTTGACCTTCCAGAAGCGCCCGAGCAGGAACACCACACCGCGGTGATATTCGCGCAACACGCGAAACGACGACGCCAGCAGCATCGCCACCAGCGCCAAGACAAAAACCCATGAGTACGCCATATTATTCATCCTCCGTTGGTTTTTCCGGCTGCACGATGAGTGTCAGCCCCTCGCGCGCGACGACGCGCACCTTCTGTCCTTGTTTGACCGGTATGGCGCTGCGCGCCTGCCAGTCTTCGCTGTGGATACGGATGCGGCCTTCTTGCTTGAAACCCGACAACGCCACACCGACACTGCCGATCAGCTCCTCGCTGCCGCTGACCACCGCGCGTCGGCGCGCGCGGTGGGCAAACGACGCCACCGTCATGAAAAACGCGGTACTGGTGAGCGCCACGCTGCCGATGAGCCAGTAGGAGATACCGAAACCCGGCACGTCCGTATCCAGCAGTATCACCGAACCCACGACAAACGCCACCACACCGCCTATGCCTAAGGCACCGAAGCTGGGCATGAAGGCCTCCGCCACCATGAAGGCGATGCCCAGCAGAATCAGGCCGACACCGGCATAACTCACCGGCAGCACATTGAAGGCGAACAACGCCAGCACCAAACAGATCGCCCCCACCACGCCGGGCAGCACAAAACCCGGATTCCACAGCTCGAAGAACAGGCCATAGATGCCCAGGAGCATCAGGATGTAGGCGACGTTGGGATCGGTGATGGCACTGAGCAAGCGGTTGCGCCAATCCGGCAGGATGAGCGTGACCGGCAGTCCGGCGGTGGCCAAGGTCAGCGTACCGCCGTGCACCTCCAGCTTGCGCCCGTCCAGCCGCACCAGCAGATCGTCCACATCCTTGGCCATG
>JAYSOL010000377.1:0-5155 GCA_043723045.1 Gammaproteobacteria bacterium
GCCATCTTTGCGCCGCTCACCGATACGGCACGGCTAGTCGCCCACTGGAAAAGCCGCTACTTGTCAGAGGAGACCAGAATCATGGTCGCTGTGGCGGACGCCGAGATCGTGGGCATGGTGGCGGCCAGTCTGCAGGAAGAAAAGCACAACCCCATGCTGCAAGACCGTCGCTATTGTTACGTCGACACCATCGCCGTCAAGGAGGGTTATCGCCGGCAGGGCATAGGCAAGGGCCTCATGCTCGCGCTGGAGGAGTGGTCTAAGGAGCAGGGCGCGCAGGAAATTCGTTTTACCGTCTGGCAGTTCAATACCGAGGCGCGGGTATTTTATGAAGAGCTGGGCTATGGCGTGCGATCCGTGACCATGGCAAGAATATTATAGCGTGACTGGTGCGCGGCACACCCGGCAGCGGGTGTCTGACCGGGCTGCGTAGTCGCCAGTAGTCTCGCATCCTCTGCCACTGATCGGTTTCTGATACCGGCCCCGGGTCGGTCTGGCAAGATAACTTTGCGCGCTAGTGCACACAAACAAGTAACCGAGGTGGCCACCGGGTGTGACGCCGCCTAAAACGCAAGGAGGCTACTATGGCAAATGATATCCAGGCTGTCAGGGCGTTGTTGAATACCACCGGCACCAAGTTGTTTGAACACGCCAACGTCGTGGCCACGGGGGTGGGTTACAAGGTCACGGCAGGTAAACGTACCGGCACGCTTTCCATCATCTGTTCCGTCAGAGAAAAACAGGCGGTGGGCGCGCTGGCGCAAAGCGACCGTATACCGTCGACCGTCGACGGCATTGCCACGGATGTCATTCAGACCGGCGTACTGCGCGCATGGCAGTCGCACACCAGCCGGCAGCGCCCGGCGCCCGGCGGCATCAGCATCGGACACAAAGACATCACCGCGGGCACCCTCGGGTGTCTGGTCAAAAAAAACGGCCAGGTGGTGATCCTCTCCAACAACCATGTGCTGGCCAACAGCAACGCGGCGAGCCCGGGGGACGCCATACTCCAGCCCGGTGTGTATGACGGCGGAAAATTTCCCCAGGACCACATCGCCGATCTGCAGGAATTTATCCCCCTCATCTTCAGCGGTGGCACGAGTGCGCCGCCCAGCGACTGCAGCATCGGTCGCCGCGCCGCCGCGCTGCTGAACAGCGTTGCGGCGGTGTTGGGCAGTCGCACCCGCCTGCAGGCAGTGCGTCCGCAGGCCGGCACCAATCTGGTGGACTGCGCCATCGCGCGCCCCCTCAATAGTGCGGACGTGAGCAGCAATCTGTTGGAGATCGGCGCCATCACGGGCCAGGCGCGTGGCGAGCTGGACGTAGCCATCAAAAAAAGCGGGCGCACCACAGGATACACCCAAGGTGTAATCACGCAGGTGGACGTGACGTCCGATGTCCAGTACGGCCCCGGCCAGATCGCGCGTTTTACCGATCAGCTCATGGCCGGCAATATGAGCCAGGGCGGTGACAGCGGTTCGGCGGTGCTCGATAGCGATAATCGTTTGGTGGGTCTGTTGTTCGCCGGGGGCGACAACACCACCATCATCAATCGTATCGAGCATGTGTTTTCCGCCCTGGGAGTCAATTTGTGAAGATGGCCGTGGGCGCAGTGATGCTGGCTGCTCTATATGCGTCCGCAACACCACCGCCGGAGGAGCGAACCATGTCACCCAGCATTCAGGAAGTGAAGGCGAAACATGTGGATGAGCTGATGCGCCGGCGTGGCGTACTGTCGGTCGGTATCGGTCGCGGCCCGGAGGGCGAGTCGGCCATCGTCATCGGTCTGGACCGGCAGCACGGCGAGACCGCTTCGTCCCTGCCTACCACTCTGGAGGGTTACCCGGTGCGCGTGGAGCTGATGGGGACCATCAAGGCGCAGTAGTGGCGCGCAGACACGCTGCGCCAAACTGTTCCACTGAACACCTGCGGAGTGCGACATGACAGGCTGTTTTTTCAAGGCGACACATTACTTATCCCACTTAGCCACGACGCGATTTTATGCAACCCATCGACATAGAACAATACCTGCACGAACACATCCCGTTATCCAGCGCCATGGGGGTGCGGGTGTTGTCCGCCAGCCTGCAGAGCGTGCGGCTGAGCGCGCCCCTCGCGCCCAACATCAACCACCGTGCCACCGTCTTCGGCGGCAGCGCCTCGGCGCTGGCCATACTCGCCGCGTGGACGCTGCTCTATGTCCGGCTCAAGGCCGAAGGTATTACCGCCAGGCTGGTCATCCAACGCAATAGCATGGACTACGAAAAACCCATGCCTGACGAGTTCATCGCTGAGGCGGGCTCCCCGGTTGATGCGGAGTGGGAGAAATTTACCAAGACGCTGCAGCGCAAAGGTCGCGCCCGCATCGAGGTGGTGTCGTGGCTGGAGTGTCGCGGGGAAAAGACCGGTGAGTTGCACGGGGAGTTCGTCGCCTTCAGTCTGTGAGTGTGAGTAGTATGGAGTGCGGGAGCTTGCCCCCGCTTTACGAAGCGTCGTCACGCTCAGCTCAGTAGGTTGGGGTGAGCTTGCGAACCCCAACAGCCTTTGTATTATTGTCGACGCGCTACCGCGCGGCTTGAAAAGCTACTTGCGGGTCCCGCCCCGGTCGCTCGCCGGGCGAAAAGCACGCCCGGCCCCCTGTGTTCCTCGCCCCACCGGGCCTCCGCTACTCGCATTGCCACTGTCGATGGCAATGCTCAAACAGTGCTCGCGGAAACCCCCCGGTGGGGCTGCGGTGCTCGGCGAGCTTGAACGGGACTTTAAATTCTACCCTCGAAAATCGACACCAAAAAAATCTACATCAACCCAACCCCGTTCATTGCGAGGCGCGCAGCGCCGTGGCAATCTCCCTATGGAGACCAACATGTCCCAGCGAATGCCCACAGTGTTTGTTTCCCACGGTGCCCCCAGCCTGTTGCTGGAACAGGGTCCAGCGTACGAGTTTCTACAAACTCTGGGTGGCCTGCTGCCGCGGCCCAAGGCGCTGCGTGTGACGCAGGAGTAAAAGGCCGGCGTCTGCATTACGGGTTTACCTACGGTATATTGTCCATGGCGGCGTTTGCCTGGGGTCTGTAGCAGGGGACCGACAAGGCGCGACACACTGTCTGCACGCCGGCCGATGCCGTGGTGTGCAACGCCAAGCGCGTTGCTTGCCGTCATTCAAACCCAAGCTCAAAGGATAGTCGATGCATGCAGTGGCATAACGCAGAATTTGTCCTGACGGACGATCGCAGTACCCTCGACGTGACCTACATTCACGCGTTCCTGACAAATTCCTACTGGGCGCAAGGTATCCCCCTGGAGACGGTGAGAAAGTCCTTGGACAACTCGCTGTGCTTTGGGCTCTGGCACATCCGGCGCCAGATCGGTTTCGGTCGCGCCATCACCGATCGCGCCACCTTCGCTTATCTGGCGGACGTGTTCATCGATCCGGACTATCGCGGGCGTGGATTGGGCAAATGGCTGGTGACGTGCATCCTGGCCCATCCAGAGCTCCAGGGACTGCGCTGCTGGCTATTGGGCACGCGCGACGCGCACGCTTTATACCGTAAGCTCGGTTTTGTTCCCTTGCCCAAGCCAGAAATATTTATGGAGATACGCCCTGTGGATGTCTATCGGCGCGATGCATAACAACCATGACCGCCGTCTGCGTCTACCCGCTGCCAAGCCGGAAAGAAAACCCTCGACGCGGCCATCCTTCTTTGGAGTACGGGAGCGAGCCGCCGCACTCCACAACCGGGTCGGTGTAGTAGTGATCGCGACAGACTCCGGGTATATTTGCTGGCGCATAAAATGGGCCAGCGCTGCCCGCCACCACGTATCGTCCCACGGGGAGTGACTGCATGGACCTATTGATACTCGGCATCGTTATTTTTATCGGCGTGCATCTGCTGCCGAGCTTTGTTTCCTTGCGCCGAGCGGCCATGGATCGCCTCGGCCCCGGCACCTACAAAGGGTTGTTCTCGCTGCTGTCCCTGGTGGGGCTGGTGCTGATGGTCAGCGGAAAATACATGGCGGACGTTCAGCCGCTGTGGCAGCCCCCGGTGTGGGGTCGGGATGCGGCCCTGGTCTTGCTGTTGCCGGTCTTCATACTGCTCGCGGCGGCCAACATGCCGTCGAACATCAAGCGTTTTACCCGTCACCCGATGTTATGGGGGGTCACGCTCTGGTCGGCGGGCCATCTGTTGGCCAATGGTGATCGTGCCTCGCTGCTGCTCTTTGGCAGTCTCGGCGCCTACGCCGTGTTCGACATGCTGTCCGCCAACCTGCGTGGCGCGGTTAAACAGGTAAGCGTGTATCCCCTCGCCAAGGATGGCGTAACCGTGGCGGCGGGTCTTGTGGTGTATGGGGTACTCCTGTTGTTGCATCCCTATCTGTTTGGTGTTGCCGTTATCCGCTGACACTCAACCAGAGTGACCGCCGGGCCTTTGCCAATCAGCTGGATCGGTTTTTGGCCCAACATGCCCCAACGCGCCGCTGCCCCGTGCACCGCGTGATAATTGCGTGATGCCTGCGGCCGAATATTGCTGACGAACTCCACGGCATCGACACCCGTGGCCCGCTAGCGCGATCGGTGTCCAAGCGCACCGGAGGTTAAGATATGCAGACACCCCTTAGGATGATGACCCCGCTGTTATGTGTGCTGCTGTCCTTGGGTATGTTGTCGGCCGAGGCCGCCACCATCGGTGCGCCCGCGCCGGAGGTGCGGGGCAAGGTTTGGCTCAACACCCCCCAACCGCCGGCCAATGGCTACGGCGGGCAGGTTACCCTGGTGGAATTCTGGACCTATGGCTGCTGGAACTGCCGCAATGTGGAGCCCTACGTCAAACAATGGTATCGGGATTACGCGTCGCGGGGTTTGGCGGTGATCGCGGTGCATACGCCGGAATTCAAGCATGAGTACGACGTGGACAAGGTCGGCGCGTATCTGAAACAACACGCGATCACCTATCCCGTGGTGATCGACAACGATTTTGGCAACTGGAACCGCTTTGCCAATCGCTACTGGCCGGCCCTGTATCTCATCGACAAGCGCGGCGTGCTGCGTTACACCCGCATTGGTGAAGGCGGTTATCGGGAAACCGAGCGCCAGATCGAGACCTTGCTGGCGGAACCCGGGGTGCGCTAACTCGCCTTTTTTGTAGGGTGGGCATTG
>JAYSOL010000378.1:0-4246 GCA_043723045.1 Gammaproteobacteria bacterium
GCCACGTCGGATTCGGTGCGCGTGCCCCAACCGGTGTGTAGCGGGGTCAGCGGGCAGCAGGCCTACCTGGTGCTGGAATACATTGCGTTTGCAACCGGCGGCGACCAGGGGCCGGAACGCCTGGGCCGACAACTGGCCTTGATGCATCGGGCACAACAAAAAACCTTCGGCTGGCGACGCGACAACACCATCGGCTCCACACCGCAGATCAACACACCCGCTACCGACTGGGTCGCGTTCTGGCAGCACCAGCGGCTGGAGTACCAGCTGCGGCTCGCCGCTGAGCAGGGTCACCGCGGAGACGTGCAGCGCAAAGGCGAACGCCTGCTGTCGGATCTGACGCTGCTCTTCTCCAACTACAAGCCTGCGCCATCCCTGCTGCACGGCGACCTGTGGTCCGGCAATGTCGCCTACGACACCCGCGCGCAACCGGTGATCTATGATCCGGCGGTTTATTACGGCGACCGCGAAGCGGACATCGCCATGACCGAGCTGTTCGGCGGTTTCGCGCCGCGCTTTTATCAAGCGTACCGGGATGCGTGGCCGCTGGACCCGGGCTATTCAGTACGCAAGCACCTGTATAATTTGTATCACGTGCTCAATCATTTGAATTTGTTCGGCGGGGGTTATCGCGCGCAGGCGGAGGGGCTGATGGAGCGGCTGCTGAGTGAGGTTCGGTAGGACCCGGCCCATGCGAGCCAATCCAATAGACACCAGCGCATGACATAGCGGGCACCGGCCGGCGCTACGTGTCCAGGCAGCCCACATGCCACGGATTGCTGGCTTCACCCCTCAACAATAAACCCGGAGAACGGGCATCCGGCAGCGCGATCGAATACACTTTGGGTAATTCCCAAACGATTTCAATAGACTCAGCAGGATCCCGCCATGACAACCACCACACGCCAACTTGCCCAGGTCTGCGGCGCCGAGCTGCTCTGCGGCAGCGCCGACGTCGCCATTCACTCAGCCGCGAACATCGATGACGCGCAGGCCAGCCAGCTGACTTTCATCGCCAAAGCCTGTCATCTCCAAAAACTGACCGGCAGCCATGCCGGAGCGGTGCTGGTACCGAAGGGTACACCGAAAGAGGCAGCGCCCAATGGTACCTGCCTGCTCGCCGCCGACGATGCGGAAATGGCCTTTATCACCTGCCTGCTTCACCTGTACCCCACGCGCCCGAATCCGGGTACGGTGAGCCCGCAGGCATGCGTCGATCCAACGGCCGTGATCGGTGCCGGGACCCTGATCGAGGCATTTTCCAGCATCGGCGCCGACAGCCGCATAGGCGCCAACGGCCAGGTGCATGCCGGCTGCCGTATCGGCGTCGGCGTCACGGTCGGCGAACACTGCGTGCTGCATGCGAATGTGGTGCTGTACGACGGCGTGGTGCTCGGTGACCACGTTATTATCCACGCCGGCACAGTCATCGGCAGCGACGGTTTCGGCTACAAATTCCGCAACGGCGAGCACGTGAAGTTTCCGCAGGTAGGGTCGGTCGAGATCGGCTCGAACGTCGAGATCGGCGCCAACACCTGCATCGACCGCGCCTCGCTCGGCGTCACCCGCATCGGCGAGGGTACCAAGATCGACAACCAGGTACATATCGCACACAGTGTCACCATCGGTTCGCGGGTATTGTTGTGCGGCCAGGTCGGCATCGGCGGCTCGACCGTGATCGAGGACTATGCCGTGTTGGCATCGCAGTGCGGTGTCACCGATCACGTCACGGTTGGCCGGCAGGCAATGGTGTTGGCCCAGGCCGGTGTCACCAAGGACGTGGCGGCCAAAGATCAGGTGATGGGCTTCCCGGCCGCCAACCGCCGCGAGGTCTTGCATCACTTGGCGGTGCTGCGCAAGCTGGCGACGCAGCACAAAGCCATCGACGAGCTTGCCGGCCTGTTACCGAAGCTGCGCGCCGTGGTAGCCGGGCAGGATGGCGGATAAGGGTTCGTTCGCAGACCCGCTCTTACCATAGACGCGGAGAGAACCCACAAAGCCCGCACTGTAGGTAGAAGTGATGGTCTCCCCCCACTTCTTGAGCGGCGTTGAATACACCACGGCGGAAACGGCAACTCACCATCAACTTGAAGCTGGAGGAGGCAGCGATGAATGTTGCAACCGTGGGACTGAATGTGGCAAAGACCGCGTTACACCTTGTCGACCTGGACGGAAAGGTCCTGGAGAGACGGACCCACGACGTGAGGCTTGGTGTAAGCTAGACGCTACGGTGAAACTTGGCGCTAAGCTCATGCACCGCATCCACCAACACACCCACCCGCTCCGGGTCCACGCCGGGATGGATGCCGTGACCCAGGTTGAACACGTGGCCGGGGCCGGGGCCGAAGCTGTCGAGTACGTGCTCCACTTCCTGACGGATGCGCTCGGGCGAGGCATAGAGCGCCGACGGATCCATATTACCCTGCAGCGCCACGCGGCCGTTGACGCGGGCTCGGGCATCCACCAGGTCGGTGGTCCAGTCCACACCCAAGGCATCGCAGCCGGTGGCGGCCATTTTTTCCAGCCACTGACCGCCGCCCTTGGTGAACAGAATCACCGGCACGCGCCGGCCTTCGTTTTGACGCGTGAGTTGTTGCACGATCTGCTGCATGTAATGCAGGGAGAACTCAAGGTAGTCGCGCGGTGACAACATGCCACCCCAGGTATCGAACACCATCACCGCCTGGGCGCCAGCGGCGATCTGTGCATTGAGGTATTCCGCCACGGAACGTGCCACCACGTCGAGCAGCTTGTGCAGCACGTCCGGCTGGTCGAACATCATCTTTTTGATGGCGGCGAAGTCTTTGCTGCCGTGGCCTTCCACCATGTAGGTCGAGATGGTCCAGGGCGAGCCGGCGAAGCCGATGAGCGGCACCTTGCCGTCGAGTTCGCGGCGGATGAGGCGCACCGCGTCCATCACATAGCGCAGCTGGTCTTCCGGGTCCGGTACACCGAGCCTGGCCACGTCGGCGACGGTGCGCACCGTGCGCTCAAACTGCGGACCCTCGCCTTCGGCGAAATGCAGGCCCAGCCCCATGGCGTCGGGGATGGTCAATATGTCGGAGAAAAGTATCGCGGCGTCCAGGGCAAAGCGGCGTAGCGGCTGCAGGGTCACTTCACACGCGAGTTCGGGCGTGGTGCACAACTGCATGAAGGAGCCGGCCTTCTCGCGTACCGCGCGGTACTCGGGCAGATAACGCCCGGCCTGGCGCATGATCCACACCGGGGTGACATCCACGGGCTGGCGCAACAGGGCGCGCAGGAAACGGTCGTTTTTTAATGTCGGCATGGGTCTCGTTGCGCGCGCTGGCGCATTGTAATTATTCATGATAACGAACATGCCGACCTGGGCGACATGTTCCCGGTATGCCCAATGCTACGCGGGCTAGTGTAGTGCGCCATTCTGTTTGGAACTTACGCCTGCCATCAGCGCTTTCCACCGCTCAAAACCCAGGGTTCCTTCTCCCCCAGGGAGAAGGACAGGATGAGGGGCAAAGACCGAAGATTCCCCCTCACCCTAACCCTCTCCCCCGTTGGGGGAGAGGGAATAGTAGGGTGCGCGACGCACTACACTAGCGCGGCAGACTCGACGTCCCCATGAGGAATTCGTCCACGGCGCGTGCCGCCTGGCGTCCTTCGCGTATTGCCCATACCACCAAAGACTGGCCGCGACGCATGTCACCGGCGGTGAATACCTTGGACACGGAGGTCTGATAGCGCTGCTCGTTGGCCTGCACGTTGCCGCGGCCATTGAGGTTTACGCCCAGGTCTTTCAGCATGCCGCTGTGCACCGGATGGGTATAGCCCATGGCGAGCAGCACCAGATCGGCCTTGAGGTCGAACTCGCTGCCGGGGATTTCCTGCGTTTTCCAGGCGCCGGCCATGTCCTGTTTCCATTCGACACGCACGGCGTGCAGCGTGGTGACGCGTCCGTCCTTGCCGGAAAAGCCCTTGGTCGCCACGGCCCATTCGCGACCACCTTGCGCACCGATTTCTTCCTGCGACGACGAGGTACGCAGCTTGTTCGGCCAGTTGGGCCAGGTCAATGGCCTGTTCTCCTGTTCCGGCGGCTTGGCATTGATTTCCAGCTGGGTGACGGACAGGGCGCCGTGGCGGATCGAGGTACCGATACAATCCGACCCGGTGTCGCCACCGCCGATGACCACCACGTGTTTGCCCGTGGCCATCAGCGCTTCCTTCGCGGGGATGGTGTCGCCGGCGACGCGCTTGTTCTGTTGAATCAGGA
>JAYSOL010000379.1:0-3043 GCA_043723045.1 Gammaproteobacteria bacterium
CCGCGTCCACCCTGCGCATGGACAAGGACAGCGTCATTATTCTCGATCCGGTGTTCTTTACGACCTCCAACGTCGGTGGCAAGAGTCCGGCCATTGGCAAGGACGTGGCGCCGCTGAAGGATGCCAAGAGCATCGATCAGCTGAAGGCCATGGACATCATCATCACCTGTCAGGGCGGTGACTACACCAGTGACATCTTCCCCAAGCTGCGTGCCGCCGGGTGGAAGGGGTATTGGATCGACGCGGCATCCACCCTGCGCATGCAGAAGGACAGCGTCATTATTCTCGACCCGGTGAACCAGCGCGTGATCAAGGATGCGCTCACGGCTGGCACGAAAAACTTCATCGGCGGCAATTGCACCGTCAGCCTGATGCTCATGGCCCTGGGCGGATTGTTCGAGCGCGGGTTGGTGGAGTGGATGACCGCCATGACCTACCAGGCAGCCTCCGGTGCCGGCGCACAAAACATGCGCGAATTGCTCAAGCAGATGGGCGTCGCCCATCAGGTGGTCAAGCCGTTACTGGACGATCCGGCGTCGGCAATCCTGGACATCGACAAGAAGGTGGCCGACACCTTGCGCGGCCGCGATTATCCCACTGAACTTTTTGGCGTCCCCCTGGCGGGCAGCCTCATCCCCTGGATCGACAAAGACCTGGGCAATGGCCAGAGTAAGGAAGAATGGAAGGCCCAGGCGGAGACCAACAAGATCCTCGGCCGGGAGGGTAATCCGATTCCGGTGGACGGCCTGTGTGTGCGTATCGGCGCCATGCGTTGCCACAGTCAGGCCTTGACCATCAAGCTCACACGGGATGTGCCGCTGGATGAGATCATTGCCATCTTGGCCGGTGCCAACGACTGGGTGAAGGTCGTGCCCAATGAGCGTGACCGCAGTATGCGTGAGTTGAGCCCGGCGGCGGTGACGGGGTCGTTGACGGTGCCGGTGGGGCGGTTGCGCAAGTTGTCCATGGGCAGCCAGTACCTGTCCGCCTTTACCGTGGGTGATCAGTTGTTGTGGGGTGCAGCGGAACCGCTGCGGCGTATGTTGCGTATACTGCGGAGGATTGACCCCTAAACTTCGCGGCTTGGGCCGTGTTGGCGCCGGTCCCCGCGGGGTCGCCCGCGCCCTGGATTAGGCTGTTTTGGCCTGCTTTGAGGCCGGATCTCCCTGCGAAATTTTCTCTCTAACCACCAGTCAAATAACGATATTTAGGCGAGGGAGGGATGCCAGGGATGCTTGGAGAAAGCGTATTTGTAAGCTATAGTTGCTTGATGTTTGTAAAGAGTATTACTACTATCTTTACATAAGTCCAAGTAATATAAGCTCTTGTCTAGTCCGCGACTGGATGTTTGGGGGGAATGAGTGCGATGCAGCAAATGAGTCTCGGTAGGGTACGGGTGGTGCAGTGGATACTCGTGGCCGTCTTGGCAACGGCACCAGTGTTTGCCTATGCACTGGGGATGGGAAAGTTGGTGTTGCGTTCCGGACTGGACGAACCGCTGGACGGGGAAATCGAACTCTCGTCGGTCTCCCCGCAGGAACTTAAGACACTGAAGTCTTCCCTCGCGTCGCGCGCCGATTTTGAAAACGCCGGCATCGAGCGGCCGTTTTTTCTCACCGGCATCAAGTACGATATCACTCAGCACAATGATGGTCGCGCTTTCCTCCGGCTGTCGACCGATGAGCCGATCCGTGAACCTTTTTTGCACCTGTTGCTCCAGGTGGAGTGGTCGGGTGGCAAGCTGATCCGGGAATACACCGCACTGCTCGATCCGCCACAATGGGCAGAGGCAAAACCCGCCGAGATTCAGCCCCCCGACATTGCCGACACCACACCCACACCCACACCCGCCGAACCCCAGGCTGATACCGGTGCCGGGCCAGGCATGGGTGCTGCGCCGGATGAATGGGCCCCCGCACCAACATCGACCACGACCCTGACAACAGATAAACCCGTCGCAGATATGCAACCGGTAGAAACGGCATCCGCATCCCCGGTACCGGAACCGAAGACAAGCCAGCCACCAGAGCCCGCGGCGGCTCCCGCCGCCACAGAGCTCCTACCCGATACGATGGCGGTTGCCCCGGCGGCGGAAACCGGCGACCGTGGGATGGTCAGTGAGGGCGGAGCGCGGGCATGGGCCAGTGTCTGGGAGTATGGTCCGGTTAAGAACGGTGAGACCCTCGGTCGGATAGTCGATAAAATACGGGTGGATAAGACACTCACCACTCAGCAGGTCATGCTGGCGTTGCTACGCGCCAATCCTTCCGCGTTTTACGCGAAAAATGTGAACAACCTCAAGGCCGGTATGATCCTCAAGGTTCCCGAGCGGGACGAGGTCGAGTCTTTGCCGAAAGCGTCCGCGCGCGCAGAGTTTCAGGCCCAGTACGAGGTGTGGCAGAAGTACAAGACCCAGGTCGCTGCCGCCAGCAGCGGGGTGACCATGCCGAGCGAAACCAGCGATGCGCCGATGGCCCAGACCAAGCCTATGGAGGCCAAGCCACAGGCCGCGGCCAAACCTACGGCCAAAGCCGCCGCAACCGTCGCGCCTGCCAAACCAGTGACGTCGGCGAAAAAAGAATCTCCACCTGCCCAGCCCGCCGGCGCGGGTGACGAAGACCTCCTGAAAATCGTCCGCTCCAACCTGGAGAACACGACTGCGCCTGAAGGGGCCAAGGCGCCGGGTGTCGAGACGCGTAAAGATGCCGCGAAAGAACAGCGCGCGTTGACAGAGAAAGTGGCGACCCTGGAAGAAGCGATCGAATCCAAGGAGCTGCAAAACAAGGAAATGCGCGATCGCGTCGGCAAGATGCAGGAGCAGGTAAAAAACACTTCACGCCTGATCGAGTTGGAAAACAAAGATCTGGCTCAGGCACAGAAACAGGCGGGCGATAGCACCAAGGTGAAACCGCCGGTAACGCCAACCGCGACTACACCATCCCCGCTGGAGGCAGCCCCGGTTACTCCGCCGTCGGCTGAAGCCCCGGTTACCACACAGGAAATACCGCCTGCGGCCTTACCGGCCCCCACGACTGCCCAAAAG
>JAYSOL010000380.1:0-2655 GCA_043723045.1 Gammaproteobacteria bacterium
TGGAAGCGGAAGTGGCCGGGCTCGATGATACCGGCATGCACCGGCCCGACCGGGATCTCGTACACGCCCGCGCCCTGGGCGAACAGAAATTTGTAGGCATCGTCCGGCGGCGTCACCGCCGCTGCCGTGCCGGCCAGGGGGAAGTCCCGGCGCAGCGGGTATTGATCGCTCTGCCAGGCGCGATGGCGCGTCCAGCGGCGGGTATCGGGATGATCGCTGAAGGCGAGGCCGAACAGATCCTGCATGTGCCGCTCGGGGCGGTTGGCGGCCGGATAGTACGGGGTGTGTGACGGCAGCAGCGGCGTGGCCTTCTTCACGCGGGTGTGGGCCACGAGATAAGCGGCATGCATCTCGAAGCAGGCGAACAGGGCGATGTCATCGCCGCGATCATCCGCCCAGGTCGCCACCCAGCGGCAGCCCCACAACTGCGCCTCCTGGGCCAGAAGCCCCCAGTCCTCCGCCTGCACCTGCACGCCTTGCGCCGGCGCCATGCCGGGAGCGGTGTGCTCGGTCAGCAGTATGCCGGCGTCCGCCAGCTGCGAGAAAAACGGCGCCACCCAGGCGGTCTGCTTCATAGCGGCGAGCTCCCGGAGATGAGCAGGGTCGCCTGCTCGAACCACTTCGACAGGAATGCCGGGATGGCGAGACCCAGCCATAGCACCAGCGCCAGGTGCAGTATGACCGGCAGCATATTGGCCTTCAGCGGCAGCTGGCCGGCGGGCGGTTCACCGTACACCATCGGGTGAATATGCCGGAACAGACCGGCAAAGGCGATGCCGAGGCCGACCAGCAGCGGCACCGTCAGCCACGGCCAGGCCTTCATGGTGGCGGTGAGTACCAGGAATTCACTGGTGAACACACCGAACGGCGGGAAACCGGCGATCGCCACCGTGCCGATCAGCAGCCCCCAGCCGACCGCCGGCTGCGTGCGGATCAGGCCGCGGATGTGTTCGATGCGCTGGGTACCGGCGAGCTGCGAGGCGTGGCCGACGGTGACGAAGATCGCCGACTTGGTGAGCGAGTGCACAGTCATGTGCAGGAGCGCGCCGAAGGTGGCGAGCGCGCCGCCGAGACCGAAGGCAAAGGTCATGAAACCCATGTGCTCGATGGATGAGTAGCTGAACATGCGCTTGATGTCGTGCTGGCGGTGCAGGAACAGGCCCGCCACCAGGAACGACAGCAGGCCGAAACCCATCATCAGATAACCGGCGAGCGGCGTGTGCAGCGAGCCGTCGACCAGCATCTTGACGCGCACCAGGGCGTACAGCGCCACGTTCAGCAGCAGGCCGGAGAGCACCGCCGACATCGGCGTCGGGCCCTCGGAGTGCGCGTCCGGCAGCCAGTTGTGCAGCGGCACCAGGCCGACCTTGGTACCGTAACCGACCAGCAGGAACACGAACGCCAGGGACAGCACCGTCGGCTCCAACTGGCCGGCGTTGGCATACAGGACGTTCCACAGCAGGGTATCGTCGCGCTCGGCGCCGAGTTTCTGTTCGGCGGCGAAATACAGCAGCACCGTGCCGAACAGCGCCTGGGCGATGCCGACGCCGCAGAGGATGAAATATTTCCACGCCGCCTCGACCGATTCCGGTGTGCGGTAGAGGCTCACCAGCAGCACCGTGGTCAGGGTCGCCGCCTCCATCGCCACCCACAGCAGGCCGAGATTGTTGGTGGTCAGCGCCAGCAGCATGGCGAACATGAAGCCCTGGTACATGGAGTGGTACAGGCGCATGCGGTTCGCACCGAGGCGGCCGCGCTCGATCTCGTGCTGCATATACGTGCGCGAGAAGATCGCGGTGGTGAGGCCGACAATGGCGGTCAGCACCACGAGGTAGACGTTGAAGGCGTCGATGTAGAACTGTTTGCCGGTGGACAACAGCGGCCCGTTTTCGAGCACGCCCAGCGCCATCAACACCGAGGCGCCGAGGGTGACGCTGCTGACGGCGACATTGATCCAGCCGCCCGACGGCCGGTGCCCGAGAAAGGCCAGCAGCAGACTGCCGGCGAGTGGCGTGAGCAGGACAATTTCCAGCAGGTTCATTCGCCCTTCTCCGACAGGCGGTTGAGGCGGTCGACATCCAGTGAATCGATGGACGCGCGGATCTGAAAAAAGAACACACCGAACAGCACCGCCGCCACCAGCACGTCAAAGGCGATGCCGAGCTCGACGATCATGGGCATGCCGTGGGTGGACACGACGGCGGCAAAGAACAGCCCGTTCTCGATGGACATGAAGCCGATCACCTGCGTCACCGCCTTGTTGCGCGACACCATGAGCAGCATGCCGAGCAGGACGATGGCCATGCTCACGGCGATAGTGTTGCGCGTCACCAGGGTGGACAGATGCACGATCGGCAGGGCCACGTAGTAGCTGAAGATCACCAGGCCGGCGCCGGCCAGCAGCAGCAGCGACGGGTGCGCCAGCTTCTCGGTCTCGAAATGAATGTTGAGGCGGATCGCCAGGCGGTGCAGCATCCAGGGGATCAGCAGGGCCTTCAGCCCCAGGGTCAGCAGCGCCGAGATGTACAGGTGCGGATGACCGGACACCAGCGCCACCAGCGCCGTGATCAGCGCCAGCAGGCCGCCCTGCCAGGCGAAGGCGTAAATCAGCGGCTGGATGCGCGCCTGCGCCAACATGATGAACGACGTGAACAG
>JAYSOL010000381.1:0-3436 GCA_043723045.1 Gammaproteobacteria bacterium
CACGCACGGCTTGATTTCGTTTTCGTAAAACCGAACAACATCGCCATTCCCGACAGCAACCGCCACACCGCCGGGGATGGGCACAACGCTAATGCTCGACCTCTGGGTAGTCACTATGAGGGGATAGCCCACCGCATTGACGGATACACCCGCTCCTCCGTCCGTTATCGCTGCGCCTATGCACGCCTGTTCTGGCCCGCCATCAACAGGGCGGTGCCGATCACGGTGTTCCGCGACAAGCAAAACAACGCGAACTTTATTCAGGGCGCCCCGCCAGCGGGGCCGTTGAGTCAGATCGTGCGGGAAGTGAAATAGCCGGCGTCACCCGCCGCCGAGCGGCCACCCGACTGGTCCTACACCTCACTCCCGCCCCGGCAACCCGGCATCCGGCAGGCGGTAATCACACACCCCTTCGGGAAAGATCTGCATAAGGCGCACCCGTTCTTCCGGCGTAAAACTCACCGTGGCGTAGACACCACGTGCCAGCGCCGCCGCAAGCGGCATGGTCTGACACTTGAAGACATCCCCCGCCATGTCACCCCCCGCCTGCATGCGTGACGTGGTATAGGGCCGGAAGATCCGGGTACAGGCGCCCTCGGGCTGGTGGTCGAGGACACCGTCCCAGACGTTATCACCCGCGGCGAGGGTGCGGCCGGTCTGATCGAAACATTTATCTGTAGCACCCGCCGGTTTGTTACGCGCGATGCCGGCCCAGGGAGAGCGGCGTAGATTGCTGAGCCACTCATCCACCAGGGCCAGCGCCTCGGTGGTCGGGTTGTACGGCGGCGCGCCGATCCAGATCACCTGATTGCCGTCGCGCGCCGGGGTCTTCAGCAGGCGTGCGCGGGTGGCGAAGGACTGCTGGGTGTGGTGCATGTCGAGGAGCGGTTCGAGATACCAGCGCACGTCGATGATCGGGATATCGATCTTGCCGGTGAACACCTGACCGGAGGTATAGGCGGCGCGCATCGCGGCGAGGCTGCCTTGGGAGCGTGGCGCCGGGGTGACGCCATCGTCCGGACTCAGGTTGATGTTCAGGCGATCCCACGGATCCAGCGTGGCCGGACTGGCATCGGCCTTCCACGGGAAATTGACCGTGACCATCTCGTGCTGCGCCTTCCAGCCGCCGATGCGCGCGTTGAGATCGAGGAATTCCGCCTTGGTGATTTTGCCGGCCACCAGGGCGTTGAGACCATACTGCACGCCCACGTTGTCCCAGGTGATGGGCGCAAAACCCGCGGCATCGACGCCGTAGATATTCTGCAGATCGTTCCAGTAGGTCCACTTGATAGCGGCGACCACCTCGGGCGGGAACTGGTATTGCGCCAGCGCCTGAAAGTACAGGGGGTTGGCGTAGGTGGGATTGAGCATGGACGGCGTGGGCATACGCCAGGCCTCCACACACTCGGAACTGCCGGGCGAGCGGGTCCAGCTATTGGTCACGCTATCGCTGGCCACCAGCCCTTCTATCAAACTACGCTCCGACCAGCCGGACCAGCGGGGAAAATCCCGCGCACGGGTATCGAAGTAATGTTCCAGCAGCTGACAGTCGAGCACATACGTCATCTGCGTCACCATGTCCGAATACGACTGCTGCGGAATCGCGGCGTCGATCAGACCGGGGTGATTTTGCGCGATGACGTATTGCTGCAGTGCGCCACCGGAGCCGCCCACGCCCACGGTATAGGTCGGCTTGCCATAGACCGCGCTGAAGTGCGCCTTCACCATCATGGCGGTCTCTTCCGCCAGCGTCAGGTTGTAGGTCGTGCCCGTGACATTGCCGGTGGAATAGGCCACGGCATAACCCTGGGACAAGCCTTCATGCAGGAGCATGTGCTTCACAATGGCCTCGCCCTGCCAGTGACCCAGACCGACGCCGCCCTGAAAGGCATAGATGAGCTTGCGGTTCCAGGCGCGGGTATCGGGCTTGACGTCGCGCCCCACCGTGGCGCCCTCGGACGGGGCCAGCATGGCGATACCATATATAAAACGATTGATGGTGCCGCGCTCCAGACGCACCACATAGTCCACCACCCGACCATCGCTCAAGGTGGTGCGGGTCAGATCCGCCGGGCGTACGCCGGGGTCGGGTAACGGCTTGAAGGTATTGTCCGTTGCGCGGTACCAATAATCCACGCGCGTGGGGATACTGCAGTCTTCGCTATAGCCCTGGAGGCGGGGGGTTTTATTACCCTCCGCATCCAGGGCAAACACCGGGATGCCGCGCGCGTTCTGATTGTCCACCTGGGGTTGACCCAGACCGGATTGTTCAGTGGTGCATATGAAAGGGGTCTGCTGGGGGCCGGAGAAAATCGGACCGGTGGGGCCAATCTGGCCTATCCAAAAACGCGCGCCGGCGGACGCACGTCGCTCCGCATCGTTCAAACGGCGCACATCCCGCGCGGAAACTTGCGCGGCGCTGCCTGGGTGTTCCAGCTGTACGTCGCTACTGCGAGCGGCGTGACTCAATGGCGATAACGCCAGAGACAACACCAGACTGAGCCGCATAACCCGTTGGATAACCGTCATATCGCCCTCCCTGGTAGCGGGGAATAGGCCTCATAGTAGATCGGCATTGCCTTGGGCTCAACTATGCCGTTGCAATACGCCCATTTCACCACGGTGGAGGTTGCACGACACCGTCCATCCCGGCAAAAACCACCGTGGGTCGCGCAAAAAACTTGAAATCATTCCAGGACTGCCTTACCCTTAGTCACCGACAAAACCGCTCAACTATTAACTAACACCCACTCACCAAAAGGCAACCTCCCATGAAAAATCCACTGGATTCGATTGTTGGAACTATTGTTTCCGGATTCGTCATCACCCTCCTGCTGTACGTCTTCGTGCGTAACTTCCTCGGCGTTACCGGCTGATCCGCACGACGTACAAACGCACACCTCACAAATAAAGAAAACACTTGGAGCAAAACGATGGATCTCATACTTGACCGTTGGTTTCACATCATGGCCGGCATCATCTGGATCGGCCTGCTGTATTACTTCAACTTCGTGCAGGCCGTGGCCATGCCGAAGGCCAAGGCGGACAACACCGCCGGCGCCATCACCAAACACGTGGCCCCCCTGGCCCTGCTGTGGTTCCGCTATGCCGCCCTCGTCACCTGGCTCACCGGCGCCTACTACCTGGAACGTGCCAGCCACCTCGGCTTGGCCAATGCCTTCCTGCTGCAGGGTGCCGCCGCCAAGATCGGCATCGGCACCTGGCTCGGCACCATCATGCTGTTCAACGTCTGGGTATTGATCTGGCCGAACCAGAAGAAAGTGCTCGGCATCGTCAAGGCCGACGACGCCACCAAGGCCAAGGCCGCGCGTATCGCATTCCTGGCCTCACGCACCAACACCATGCTGTCCATCCCCATGCTGTTCTTCATGGTGGCCGGCCCGCACGGTTTGCCCATGTAATCCATCCGTCATGC
>JAYSOL010000382.1:0-5214 GCA_043723045.1 Gammaproteobacteria bacterium
CCTAACCCTCTCCCCCGAAGTGCGCGGGGGAGAGGGGACTTGTTCGGAGGTTCCCTGGTGATACGGAAAAACTTATTTGATGGAGTACTAGTGGGAGTGCGGCGGCGAGCCGCCGCTAAGGTTTAGTGCCCTACCTAAGAGCCAGCTAGTGTGTAGTGCCCTACCTAAGAGCCATAATTATAAAAGCGGGGGCAAGCCTCCGCACTTCAACGCATGCCTCAGAACAGCGAATCGATGGAATAGCCGCTCTTCTCCAGCATCACGCGCAGACGGCGCAGGGCTTCCACCTGGATCTGGCGCACCCGCTCGCGGGTCACGCCAATGTCGGCACCGACTTCCTCGAGGGTGGAGATTTCACGGCCATTCAGGCCAAAACGACGCTCGACGACTTCGCGCTGCTTGTCGTTGAGTTCATTCAGCCAGGCGCGGATCTGGGCATGCAGGTCTTCATCCTGCATGATTTTTTCCGGATCCGGCGTGCGATCGTCTGCGATGGCGTCCAGCAACGAGCGGTCCGGGTCGGAATCCAGGGGCGCGTCCACCGAACTGATGCGTTCGTTCAACCCGAGCATCGCCTTCACGTCCTCGATCGGCTTGTCGAGCAGGGTCGCCACTTCTTCCGGCGTGGGCTCGTGGTCCAGCTTCTGCGACAGATAGCGCGCGGCGCGCAGGTAGATATTGATCTCTTTCAGCACGTGCACCGGCAGGCGGATGGTGCGCGTCTGATTCATGATGGCGCGCTCGATGGTCTGACGTATCCACCAGGTGGCGTAGGTGGAAAAACGGAAGCCGCGCTCGGGATCGAACTTCTCCACCGCGCGGATCAGGCCGAGATTGCCTTCTTCGATGAGATCGAGCAGCGCCAGACCCCGATTCATGTAACGGCGTGCGATCTTGACCACCAGGCGCAGATTGCTTTCGATCATGCGCTTACGCGCTGCTTCGTTGCCCTTGCGCGCCTTGCGGGCAAAATACACTTCTTCCTCGGCGGTGAGCAGCGCGGAGAATCCGATCTCCTTCAGATAAAGGCGTGTGGCGTCGGCCTGGAGCGTGGGCTCGGCGGTCTCGGCACGTTCCGCGGCTTCTTCGCGGCTGCGCTTGGCGACGGACAGCTCCTCCTCGCCTTCATCCTCATCCTCCTCCGCTGCCGCCTGCTTCGTTGTTACTTCGTCGGCGTCCTCGCTGTCCGCATCGCTATCCGCGTCGTCCGCCACGGCCGGTTCGATGTCGCCTTCCGCGTGTTCACCCAGGGCAGGCGCGCTGACGCCGGGCTCCTCGTGCTGCACGTCGTCTTTTTTCGCGCTTCTTCCGGGGGATGTTTTGCGGCGTGCCATAACTTATCGTTTCGGGAGATATTTAAGTGGATCGACCGGTTTGCCGTTGCGCCGGATCTCGAAATGCAGCATGACTTGTTCGCTACCGCTGTCGCCCATGGCCGCAATTTTCTGGCCGCGTTTCACTGTATCACCTTCTTTAACGTAGATCCGGTCATTGTGGGCATAGGCGCTTAAATACTCGTCACTGTGTTTAACGATAATAAGCTGTCCGTAACCGCGAAGTCCACTCCCCTGATAAACCACGCGTCCCGACGCCGCCGCTTGAATAGGCTGGCCTTTAGGCCCGCCGATATCCAGACCCTTGCCTGCGCCGTTTTCATCGAAATTCTTCAGCACCTTGCCGCTCGCCGGCCACACCCATCCCGATCCGGTGCCGGTGCTCGTCGGGCGACTCACGATATTGGCCGGACGCACGGGCTTGCTGGGTTTGGCGATGACAGTGGCCGTGGGCCTAGGCTTGGGCAGTTTAAGGGCCGTTGGGGGAAGGCGTGCGGGTGTGGCCGGTTTTGCCGTCTTGAGCGGCTTCGAGGTAGGCGGTTTGACGGGGGGTGGACCCGCTTTTTTTTCTACCGCCGGTGTCGGCGGAAGAGACGTCGGCAGCACGACGTTGGTGGGGGGTGGGTACAGACGTAACTGCTGTCCGGGGACGATGGTGTAGGGCGGGGCCAGGCCGTTCCAGGCCGCCAGCTCGTGATAATCCCGGCCCGACTCCCAGGCAATGCTATACAGCGTGTCGCCGCGCAGCACGGTGCGCATTTCCGACTCGGGTTGCCGCACACCGAGACTGCGATCGCTGACCGGAACGATGGGGCGGTCGCCGCCGCAGGCCGTCAGCATCAATCCGGCCAGCAAGACAATAAGCGCTGACCTAACGGGCATGATCTCTGGATCGGCGTGACGGGGGACGCATCAGCCCTGCTCCCGCACCAAGGGAACAAAGTTCACCAAGCCCAGCTGTTCGGTGGTGAAGCCTCGGTCATCGCGCGTGATCAGCACCAGTTCCTGGTTCTGGTTTTCACCGATGGGGATCACCATGCGCCCACCCGGGGCGAGCTGCTCGCACAAGGCCATGGGAATGGCATCCGGCGCCGCGGCCACCAGGATGCCGTCGTACGGCGCGTGCTCCGGCCAACCCCAGGTGCCATCGGAAAGAGCCAGGCGGAAATCGCGGTAGCCGAGGTCCTGCAGGCGGCGGCGGGCGATCTTGTGCAGCGGCTCGATGCGCTCGACCGAGTACACGGCGTCGGTCAGGGCCAGCAGTATGGCCGTCTGATAGCCGGAGCCGGTGCCGACCTCCAGCACCTTGTTCAGGTGGCCGTTGGCAAACAACACCTCGGTCATGCGCGCGACAATATAAGGCCGGGAAATGGTCTGGCCGTAGCCGATGGGCAGCGACGAGTCTTCATAGGCGCGGCTGGCGAGGGCCTCGTCCACAAACAGATGGCGCGGAACGTTGAGCAGCGCCGCGAGCACGCGCTCGTCGCGTATGCCGTTAGCGCGCAGGCGCTGTATCAGGCGCTCGCGCGTGCGCAGCGACGTCATGCCGATGCCCTGCGCTGCCTGGCTCATGGGTGTGGTTTTTTGCCCAGCCAGGAGGCCACTTGGTCGAGGGCCGCGTAACGCGTCAGATCCACCTGCAGCGGCGTAATGGAGACAAAATTGTTGCGCAGCGCATGGAAATCCGTCCCGGGTCCGGCGTCCGCTTCCGCGCCGGGGCCACCGACCCAGTAAATGGGATTACCGTGGGGGTCGGCGGCCTGGATAACGGGCTCCGCTTTATGCCGATGACCAAGGCGTGTCGCTTCATAGCCGGCGATCTGATCAAACGGCAGATCCGGAACGTTGACGTTGAGGATGGTGTCCGCCGGCAACGGGTCATTGCGCAACTGATCCAGCAGACGCAACACCACCTTTGCTGCGCTATCGAAGTTCACCCCGGCCTTGCCGGCCAGGGAAACGGCGATGGCCGGCAGTCCGAGAAAGCGACCCTCCATGGCCGCCGCCACGGTGCCGGAATAAATCACGTCATCCCCGAGATTGGCGCCGCGATTGATGCCGGCGATCACGATATCCGGTTCCTGCGACAGCAGGCCGGTGATGGCCAGGTGCACGCAATCCGTGGGCGTGCCATCCACGTAGAAAAAACCATTGCTGCCTTTCTGGACGCGCAGGGGTGTGGTAAGGGTCAACGAGTTGCTGGCGCCGCTGCGATCACGCTCGGGGGCAACCACCTCGATCTCAGCGAACGGACGCAGGGCCGCGGCCAGGCACGCCAGGCCCGGGGCCAGATAACCATCATCATTACTTAGCAAAATGCGCATTGCGGGGAGACCATACAGAAAAGTGTTGCCAAAACCAATAACAATAAATAAGAGCGTAGGGTGGGCATCGCCCACCGCACGGGGCCCCGATAAACTTCTACTGGTGGGCGATGCCCACCCTACAGACAGCTTTAAGCCTTGGGCTTACGCCCCGCGACCGCCGCACCCTGTCCGATTTTCTCCTGGTAGCCCTGCCACAGGCCTTCGAAAAAATGGCGCGCATTGATACCGAGGGTGCGGGTTTTGTAGCCGCCCTCCTGCACCACCAGCGTCGGCAGGCCGAGGGCGCCGATCATGGCGCCGTTGCGCTGAAAGTCCCCGGACTGCAACGGCCAGGAACCGGTGGGGTCGCCCTTGGCGGTATCGAGCCCCAAGGCGACAATTAAAAAATCGGGCTTGTAGTCGACCACACGCTTCAGCGCCCGCGCCAGGGTTTTCTGGTAGCGTTCGACGGTGATGTATTCCGGCAGCGGATAATTAACATTATAGCCGGTACCGTAATCGCTCCCCAGCTCATCCTCAAAGCCGCTGAAATGCGGATAGACGTAGTTCGGGTGGCCGTGTATCGACAGGGTGAAGACATCCGAGCGATCGTAGAAAATCTGCTGGGTACCGTTGCCGTGATGAAAATCCACATCCAGCACGGCGACGCGCCCGATATCGCTGAGATAATTGGCCGCGATGGCGGACGAATTGAAATAGCAGAAACCACCGAAGGCGCGGCGCTCGGCGTGGTGACCCGGCGGACGCACCAGGGCGTAAGCGAAATGATGGCCCGCGAGGATGGCATCGCAACCCGTCAGCGCACAGTTCACCGCGCCACGCGCCGCCAGGTAGGCGTTGTGGTTCAGCGGCGTGAATGGATCGATGCAGTAGTAGCCGGCGCGCAACGGCATGCTTTTAGGGGGGCGCGAGGTGTTGCGAACCGGGAACACCTCCGGGTAGATGGACTTGCCCGGCGGCAGTCCGACGCAGGCACGCCGCAGGTAGTCCACGTAGTCCTTGTCGTGCACCGCCGTGACGAATTTTTCCGGAAACGCCAGGGCCTCGATTTTTGAAAACAGCGTGGTCTTATGCAGCTCCTTCAGTATCGATGACAGACGCACCGGTGCCTGAATATAACCGCGCTCACGCACATGATGGATCACGTGCCCCTCGTTGACGATCAGCGCTATCGGTCGCAGCGCCGGCGCTGTCGGGACCGCCAGCGGGAAGACACCACCTTTGATATAACGCGGCTCACGCAACACCAGCGGGTCGTCCTTGAAGGAATCGGCAACCGCCTTGATATATTCCTCCGTGCACAGATCGCCGTATTCGCGCTCCAGGATCGCACGCACCACCTTGCGCGTAATAGTGCGTCCGGGCAGCTTGCCGCGCCCCACAGGATCAAACACCAGGTAATACAGATTCTCATCCCCGGGCCGGATCGGTCTGGCGTAGTCGTTGTTGATGACAGGACGGGCACCGTACGCCTCGTAGAAGCGCATACGCGCGATACGCTGCTTCAACGCCTGCGGATCTTTGCACAGGGCGGCGTCGTCCACGCTCACTTC
>JAYSOL010000383.1:0-2789 GCA_043723045.1 Gammaproteobacteria bacterium
TGTCCCCGCAATGTGGCCCTCATTTATGGGCCATGGGGGAACCCGACCTACAAGACTCGCGGAAGAGCAGGTTCATTTTATAATTCAGGCTGTTGCTGAAGCCCGCCCCGACCGGTTGAAAACCCCGGCCCAACCCCGCATGATAATCCTATGCCCAGCACACCCTTTCATCCCGCCGTTGACCGCTGGTTCCGTTCGCATTTCGACGCCCCCTCGGCGGTGCAGATACGCACCTGGCCGGCGATCCAGGCAGGCAGGCCGACGCTGATCGCAGCACCCACCGGTTCGGGCAAGACCCTGGCGGCGTTTCTCGCGGCCATCGATCAACTGGTGCAACAGGGCCTCGCGGCACCGCTGCCGGACGAAACCCGCATCCTGTATATCTCGCCCCTCAAGGCACTGTCCAACGATATCCACAAGAACCTGGAGCTGCCGCTAAACGGCATACGCGACGTGCTGCTGGAAAGCGGCCTGCCGGATGTGCCGATCCGCGCCCAGGTGCGCACCGGCGACACGCCGCAGGCGGAACGTAACGCCATGAAGCGCTACCCGCCGCACATCCTGGTGACCACGCCCGAGTCTTTATACATATTGCTCACCTCGGAGTCCGGGCGCGAGATGCTGCGCACGGTACGCAGCGTGATCGTGGATGAAATCCACGCCCTCGCCGGCAACAAACGTGGCGCCCATCTTATGCTGTCTCTGGAGCGCCTGGCTGTGCTTACCGCCACACCGCCGGTGCGCATCGGTCTGTCCGCCACGCAACATCCCATCGAGGACATGGCGCATTTTCTCACGGGCACGCGCGACGCTGATTGCACCATCATCGACGTAGGCCACGTCCGCGCGCGCGATCTGCAGATCGAAGTCACCGGCTCGCCGCTGGAATCGGTGATGGCGAACGAGGTGTGGGACGAAATCTACCAGCGTATGGAACAGCTCATCCGCGCGCATCGCACCACGCTGATCTTCGTGAATACACGCCGCCTGGCGGAACGCGCGGCGGCGGCGTTGGCCAAGCGTCTGGGCGAGGACGCGGTGACCGCTCACCACGGCAGCCTCGCCAAGGAACACCGGCTGGATGCGGAACAGCGCTTGAAGCAGGGCAAGCTCAAGGCCCTGGTGGCGACGGCGTCCTTGGAGCTCGGTATCGACATCGGCGAGGTGGATCTGGTCTGTCAGTTGGGTTCGCCGCGCACCATCACCACCTTGCTGCAACGGGTCGGCCGTTCCGGTCACCGCCTGGGCGCCTTGCCCAAGGGACGCCTGTTCCCCTTGTCCCAGGACGATCTTCTGGAATGCACGGCGATGCTGACGGCGATCCGGCGTGACGAACTCGATCAGATCCGTATTCCCGATCACCCGCTGGACGTGCTGGCGCAGCAGATCGTGGCGGAGGTCGCCGGCCGTGACTGGAACGAAGACGCATTGTTTGAAACCTTCGCCCGCGCCTGGCCGTATCGGACTTTAAGTCACGCGCAGTTCATCGGCGTGGTCAAAATGCTGAGCGACGGTTTTCATACCCGGCGCGGCCGGCGCAGCGCCTATCTGCACCGCGATGCGGTGCACGGCATGCTGCGTGCGCGGCGCGGCGCGCGCCTCACGGCGCTGCTCAACGGCGGCGCCATTCCCGATCAGTTCAATTACGACGTGATCCTGCAGCCCCAGGGGATGTTCATCGGTACCCTGAACGAAGACTTCGCCTTCGAGAGCATGCCGGGGGATATCTTCCAGCTGGGCAACACCTCCTACCGCATGCTCAAGATCGAACAGGGCCGGGTGTATGCGGAAGATGCCCACGGCCAGCCGCCCAATCTGCCGTTCTGGTTGGGCGAGGCGCCGGGGCGCAGCGATGAGTTGTCCCACGCGGTCTCCGATCTGCGCGCCGCCTTCGACGCGCAGCTGGAACAGGGTCAGGACGCCGCTTATCACTACGCGACACAAACACTCCTGCTGCCAAGAGAAGCGGCGGAGCAACTGGTGGCCTACCTGGCGGCGGGCAAGGCCGCTCTCACGGTGCTGCCCACACAACGCCGCATCGTGTTCGAACGCTTCTTCGACGAGACCGGCGATCAGCATCTGGTGATCCACTCACCCTATGGTTCGCGCATCAACCGCGCCTGGGGCCTGGCCTTGCGCAAGCGCTTCTGTCGCCGTTTCAATTTCGAACTGCAGGCCGCCGCCACCGAGGACAGCATCGTGCTGTCCCTGGGTGCTGCCCACAGTTTTCCCTTGGATGAGCCGGCGCGCTACCTCAAGGCCGCGAGTGTCGAGGCGCTGCTGGTGCAGGCGCTGTTGGCCGCCCCCATGTTCCCGACGCGCTGGCGCTGGGTCACTAACACCGCGCTGGCCGTGCCGCGTAACCGCGGCGGCAAGAAAGTCCCGGCGCCGTTTCAGCGCAACAACGCGGAAGACCTGATCGCCTTGATCTTCCCCGATCAGCTGGCCTGCGCGGAAAACCTCGCGGGCGAACGCGCGGTACCCGATCACCCCCTGGTCAACCAGACCCTGCACGATTGTTTGCATGAGTTGATGGACGTCGATGGCCTGCGCCGGGTGTTGACCGGTATCGAGAGCGGCGCCATCGAAATTATTACGCGTGATCTCGCCAGTCCGTCGCCCCTGGCCCAGGGCATACTCAACGCCCGCCCCTACGCCTTTCTGGACGATGCCCCGGCGGAGGAACGACGCACCCTGGCGGTACAGCAGCGACGCTTCATGGACCCGCAAACCGCCGCCGACATCGGCCGCCTCGATCCCGAGGCCATTGAACGCGTGCGCCGCGAGGC
>JAYSOL010000384.1:0-7175 GCA_043723045.1 Gammaproteobacteria bacterium
GTCGTCCCGCTGCTGTCGGCAGCACCTCCGGCACCTCCCCCGCTGCGCGCGCCACAGGAAATTACCTATACGCTGCACTACGGCGGCCTTTCCGTCGGCCGGGTGGTAAAAACTCTCAAGCGTGCGGCCGATGGCAGCTATGAATACCGCTCACACTCCCGGCCGCTCGGCGCTGCGAAAATGTTCACGTCGGTGGAATGGTTTGAGGAAGGCCAATTTGAAATCGTGCAGGGCCGAGTGCGGCCTGTCTCCTTTCTCGAATACCGTGTGGGTGCGGACAAACCGCATCGCCACGGGGCACGCTTCGACTGGAAGGCCCAGAAAATAAATTATTCACAGGGGGCGACGGTTGCCCTGCCGCCCGATACCCAGGACCAGGGCAGTCTTCTGTACGCGTTTATGCTGCACCCGCCAGTCGCGGGCGGCGAGCAAACCCTGCACGTTTCCACCGGCAAAAAGTTACGCGTCTATCGTTATGCTCATGCCGGCAACGAAACCCTGAAAACTGCCCTGGGTGACCTTAAAACCATCGTGATCGAACGCCGCGTAACCGACGCGGACAGCGAGGGCTTGCGGGTGTGGCTGGCAACGGATCTGGGTAACTTACCGGTACGGATTGTCACCCACAAACGCGGGCGGGAAACCACTCTGGAACTGGAATCGGTCACTGATCGTTAACAGGTTGTTGAAAAAGCCCATCTATGTGCCGCCCGCCGGTTGTTTTTCAACAACCTAATTAACCCAGCCTGATAGTGGAATCTGTGGAATAAAGAACATGGGTCTCACGTCTTTATCTCAGGGTAACGCAGGCAAGAATCGGGTTTTGCATGGTCGATATACTGGATTTCTTTCTTCGTAGCCGCGAGGCGCAGCGTGCCCTGACCCAGGCACGTGCGCGTCTCTATCGTGTCGCCTATGCCTGGTGTCACAGCCCGGCCCTGGCAGACGATCTGGTGCAAGAGACCCTGACGAAGGCGCTGCGAAAATCCGCGCAACTGCGCGACCCCAAAGCGCGCGATGCTTGGCTCTTTACCATTCTCACCAATTGCTACCGCGATCACTTTCGCCGCCTGCGCGACATGGACGACATCGACGACGTCGAAATCAGTCATGACACGACGCCCGAGTCCGAAACCAGCAGCAGCGAAATCGTCGGCATGGTGCGCAAGGCCATTGCCCAACTGTCGGAAGGCCAACGGCAAGTGGTGGCACTGGTCGACCTCGAAGGCTTTTCCTATGGCGAAGTAGCTCAGATTCTAGATGTACCGATCGGCACGGTGATGAGCCGGCTGTGCCGGGCACGCAGCAACATGAAGACACTTTTACTACCCGAAATTCAGCAAAACCCGGCAATGATCCAGGAAATCAGGAGAATCAAGTGAGTAAGGAGAATAAAAGCACTCAGAAGTTTTCAGACGAGTTCTTGAATGCGTTCGTGGACGACCAATTGGCCACGGATGAAAAGGGCCGCACTTATCTGAAGATTAGTCAGGACGAAACCTTGAACCGTCAGGTTTGTGAACTGCGCAAAATGCACGAGCTCGTGCAGCTTGCCTATCGGCAACCGCCGGAACCGCCGCAGCGCCAGACCGGCGAACGCAAACGCCGCCGCATCGGCACGCACAGCGGCATTGCCGCCACCTTGGTGCTGGGTTTGATCGTCGGCACTCAGATCGATCTACATCCTTCTGCGCAACCACCTTCGCAAAGTAATACGGCGCCGGCCACAACTGTCAGTGGCGCAATCGTGACACCGCTGACGGCCAAACGCCTGTCGAACGACGCCACCGCTTCCGGCGCCCTGACCAACAAGGTGCTCATTCATATCGCTAATGACGACAGCATCCAGGTCGTCCAGGCGTTGGACGAAATTGAAAGCCTGCTCCAGTATTATCGTAGCAGTGGCCAAGACGCGCGGGTCGAAGTGGTGATCAACGGCAAGGGCCTGGAGCTCGTGCGCGTCGATACCTCGGCATTTGCCGCACGCGTTCACAAACTACAACGGGAATTCGACAACCTGACCTTCGCCGCCTGTCAGAACAGCATCGACCGGCTGAAGCGCGAGCAGGGTATTCTCGTCCGGCTGTTGCCGGGCGTGGTCGTCATCGACTCCGGCATGGCGGAACTTATGCGCCGCCAGAACCTGGGGTGGGCCTACTTACAGGTCTGATATTTAAAATCGACTCATCAACACAGGAGAATTCTATGCGTAAATTTCTTTCCCTCGTCGCTATCGCCCTGCTGGCGCTCGGCGGCAGTGCTGTGGTTTCGGCAGCTGACGCCGGTGCCATACAAAAGGTCGTGTACCACATCAATTACAACGATGAGGCACTGTTGAACGCAGCGCTCGGCAACGCCAAGAACCACATCGCCGCCGTCGGCAAGGAAAATATCGACTTGAAGATCGTGATGCACGGCAATGGCGTGGATCTGCTCAAGACCGCCAACACCAACCTCGACATGCAGCAGAAAATTATCAACCTGAAGAAGGATGGCGTGGACTTCGAAGTCTGCAAAAACACCCTGACCAGCAAAAAAATCAACTACAAGAATGAACTGTTCGACGTATCTGAGAAGGACATCGTGCCAAGCGGCGTGGCCGAGGTTGCCAAGCTCCAGCAGCAGGGCTACGCGTACATCAAGCCTTGATAACAAAATTTACAATCGAAATCTTCTCCTCAGCCCGCGCAAGCGGGCTTTTTTTTGCGCCTGCGAGCGTTTATCCTCGCATTCGACATGAACGCCTTCACTGACTTGCAGGAACTTGTGGCCTCGGCCGGCGACCTGCTGTCCGCGGCCAGCACTTGGCGGCAACTGGCGATGGTGACGGCCGGTTTTCTCGCGGCCCTGCTCGCCGGTCATTTCTTGCAGCGCCGTTTGCAACCCTGGGTCAAACCGGGCGCGGTGGTCGGCATCGGGCGCACCGCCATGCGCACGGGTATTCTCGCCCTCATTCCTTTGCTTTGGTGGCTGGCGCTACTTGCGGCGCAGGCTTGGCTGCGCCGACGTGGCGAGGCCAGTGACGTGTTGCGCCTAGCAATCTATCTGGTCGGCGCCCTGGCGCTCATTCGCATGGGCGTATTTGTGTTGCGCCACAGCTTTAGCCCGGGCAGCCGGCTTAAGGCGTGGGAATGGACATTGACGGTAACCATCTGGGTGCTGGTCGCCCTGCATGTCCTTGGCCTTCTGCCGGTCGTCATCGAAGTGCTGGATGAGTACGCCATTGCCTTCGGGAAGACGCGCCTTTCGCTTTACACGGTGACAAGCTTCATTCTGTCCATCGCCCTGCTCTCGCTGGTCGCCCTTTGGCTCACGAATGGCATGCAGGCGATGCTGCGCCGCAGCGAGGCGCTGGACGACAGCATCAAGCTCGTGCTCAACAAGCTCACGCGCTTCCTGCTGCTGACGCTGGCGGTGGTGGTAGCTATGACCACGGCCGGCATCGACCTGACGGCACTCGCGGTCTTTGGCGGCGCACTCGGTGTGGGCATCGGGCTCGGCCTGCAACGCATTGTTAGCAATTTCGTCAGCGGGGTGGTGCTGGCCTTCGAGGAGTCCATTCGTCCCGGCGATGTATTAAGCGTGGGAGAAACCTTTGGTGTGGTGCAGGGGCTGCATGCCCGCTACATTGAGGTTCGCGACCGCGATGGCAAGGACATTCTCATCCCCAACGAAACCTTACTCAGCACCGAGATCGTTAATTGGTCGCACGGCGACCGCAACGTGCGCTTCCGGCTGCCTGCCCAGATCAGCTACCGCGATGACCCCGAACTTGCCATGGCCCTCATGGAACAAGCGGCGCACGACACCGACCGGGTGCTGACGGACCCGCCGCCAGTGGCGCGCCTCATGGGTTTCGGGGACAACGGGTTAAACCTGGAGTTACGCCTGTGGGTGAATGACCCTGAAAATGGCGTGAACAACGTGCGTTCTGATGTGTACCTGCGGATTTGGCGCGCGTTCACCGCCGGGGGGATTTCCATTCCTTACCCTCAGCATGAGGTGCGCCTCATCCCGGAGCACGCGGCAAAGGCAAGCGCCCCGTCTGCCGGAACACCAAGTAATCGGCCAAAATCCGGGGATGATCGAACGCCAGATTTTCCGGCAGACGTTCCGGATTGAACACTGCCACGGCCGCCGCATCGTCCTGCGCCTGCGGCATACCCCGCGCCTCCGCCACATAAACTACCGACACGGTATGCCCACGCCGGTCGCGCTGCGGATCGGAATACACACCGAGCAACAAGCTGAGGGTTATATCGAGCGCAATTTCCTCGCGCGCCTCACGTACCGCCGCCCACTCCACCTGCTCCCCCACATCCACAAACCCGCCGGGGATGGCCCAACCGAGCGGCGGATGGCGCCGCTCGATCAACACAATCGGCCGTCCTGGGCGATCGGCGAGCTCAACGATAACATCGGCCGCCAGCAGCGGTGTCACCGGTAAGGGCATGTTTTTCTCGATTTATTAAAAACTCGATTGTAATCCGGAACTACTGCCCCATAGTCATTGCCTCAACTGCACTAAACACAATACCTACGATTTCAGAGAGATAGAAAAGCCGCCCGGGCCAACCGCGCTTTTCAGCTATACTATCGGCTCTTGATTAAATTCCCGGAGAATTACCCTGCATGCTTGAAGGTCTGATTTCCCTGCCCTGGTGGGGCTATGTTGTCGTTGCTCTCGTTTTCACGCATATCACGATTGCCAGCGTTACCATCTTCTTGCACCGCCACCAGGCCCATCGCGCGCTTGATCTGCATCCTGTGGTCAGCCACTTCTTTCGCCTGTGGCTATGGCTCACAACAGGTATGGTGACCAAAGAATGGGCCGCCATCCACCGCAAACACCATGCCCACTGTGAGACTGCAGAAGATCCGCACAGCCCCCAAGTGCTGGGCATCCGCAAGGTACTGCGGGAAGGTTCAGAGCTTTACCGCGCGGAAGCGAAAAATCAGGAGACTCTGGCTAAATATGGCCATGGCACGCCGAGCGATTGGATCGAACGCAATCTCTATACCCCACACAGTGCCAAAGGCATCGGCTTAATGCTCGTCATGAATGTGCTACTGTTCGGCCCGATCGGCATTACCATCTGGGCGATACAGATGCTCTGGATCCCCATCACCGCGGCCGGCATTATCAATGGCATCGGCCACTACTGGGGGTACCGCAACTACGAGTGCGCCGACGCCAGCACTAACATCGTACCCTGGGGCATTCTCATCGGCGGCGAAGAGCTGCACAACAATCACCATACCTTTGCCAGTTCCGCCAAGCTCTCGTCCAAATGGTGGGAGTTCGACATTGGCTGGTTCTATATCCGCAGTCTCGAAATCGTCGGCCTGGCCCATGTGAAGAAGATTCCACCGGAGCTTACCTACGACAAGGCCAAGGATCACATCGATCTCGACACCGTGCGCGCAGTGATCGCAAGCCGTTTTCTGCTCATGGCGCAGTTCGCGCGCGACGTCCTCACGCAGGTCCACCGCGAGGAACTGCGTCAAGCCGATCGCAGCGACAAGAACCACATCACCCTCTTACGTCGGGCCCGCCCCTTGATGGTGCGCGAACCGCGCCTGCTGGATGAGGCGGCGCGCATGCGACTGAAAGACGCCCTCGATCAGAATCAGAAGCTTCAGACCGTATACACCATGAAGCAGAAGCTCGCCGACATCTGGCAACGCTCCGCCACCACTCAGGAAAACCTGATCCACGCGCTTCAGGAGTGGTGCCACGAGGCTGAGGCCAGCGGCATTGAGCGCCTGCATATGTTTGCGCAGAAGCTACGTAGCTGTCGTCTGGTTTCGTCACCCGTCTAAGCCATTCTTCCGGGCACAACAAAAAACCCGCCGCGGCGGGTTTTTTGTTGTTGTTCGCATTCAGATAGATCAAATCAAACCTGAAAGCCGCTTGTGCAAGGGGCTGTGGCGCGGAAAATGCGCCAGCAAAAACTCCATCTGATCGGCCAGTACCCGTTTTCCCTGTAGATAGACATATTCGGCATGGGTGGGAGTAAACGGTACAGCCAGCAGTGCCATTTCAGCCTCTTCCGGGGTTTGACCGGCCTTGTGATTGTTGCAGCGCTTGCAGGCGGTAACCACGTTGTTCCAGGCATCGAAGCCGCCGCGTGACAGCGGCGTCACATGATCGCGCGACAAATCGCGTGCCGGATGTTGCTTGCCGCAGTAGAGGCATAGGTGTGCATCGCGGGCGAACAGCGCTGGATTGCTGAGCGGCGGGGTATAATGTGTGCGTGCCTTGAGCAGCCCATGACTTTCGCCCTGGGTGGCAATAATGGAATTTACTTCGACCACGCTGCGTAGACCAGTCTGGGCGTTATAGCCGCCGCGCACCCGATACAAGGCTACGCCACAACTGTAGGCGACTTGGTTGAGATGGTAGAAACGGACAGCGTCCTGAAAGCCGATCCATTCGATCGGCATACCAGCAACATCGGTCCGCAAAACTTGTTGGCTGAGTGGATACACGAGCGCTTCGCCGTTTAATAGGCTGCGCTCCGGCCGGGAGTGGCCTGCCGAGCAGCGCCTAATCGCAGCCATCTAATCAACTTTGCCCAATTTTTGCAAGGGCGAACGGTGCTGCGACCCAAGGTCCGAAAAAGGTGCGGAGTGGTTTTTTAATTTTAATCTTCGCGCTCTTTGCGGCTCTGCATTCTCTGCGGTTTTCTGAAGGTCCAACAAAAAGCCCGGCAGAACCGGGCTTTTTTAAACCGAATGTCAGGACAATTACTTGATTTTCGCTTCCTTATACATCACGTGCTTGCGGGCAACTGGGTCGAATTTCATGAGCTCCAGTTTATCCGGCATGGTGCGCCGATTTTTAGTCGTCGTGTAGAAATGCCCGGTGTCGGCACTCGACACTAGTTTGATTTTTTCGCGTGTGGCTTTGGCCATGGTTCAGTCCTCAGATCTGTTCGCCGCGTGCGCGTATTTCGGCGAGTACGGTATCGATACCCTTCTTGTCCAGGGTGCGCAGGCCGTTGCATGAAATCCGCAGGCGTACCCAGCGTTTCTCGCTCTCCACCCACAGACGGCGGACCTGCAGATTCGGTAGGAATCGGCGCTTGGTCTTGTTATTGGCGTGGGAAACCGTGTTTCCCGTCATGGGGCGTTTGCCCGTCACTTGGCAGACCTTCGACATCGCTTCAACC
>JAYSOL010000385.1:0-4675 GCA_043723045.1 Gammaproteobacteria bacterium
TTGTTTATTTAGTATAGTGTAAAGGACGTCGCAGCTATATCGAGTATTCCGGATGATTGCGTCCATTACACTCGCTGGCAACGGCGCGAAAACCGGGCCACCTGGCAATGACAAAAACGGCTGGTCGTTTATTTCAGCCGTCCAGACTACAATCACGACTTTCCACCTTGGCCATACGGAGCGCGCGTGCCGTCGATCATCTCAGTCCGACATCTCAGTAAGACCTATGCCTCAGGGTTCAAGGCGCTTAAAGACATCAATCTGGAGATCCTGCAAGGGGAGATCTTTGCGCTGCTGGGCCCGAATGGCGCCGGTAAAACCACGTTGATCAGCGTCATCTGCGGCATCGTCAATCCGAGCCAGGGGAGCGTGCTGGCTGACGGGCATGACATCGTGGCGGACTATCGCGCGGCGCGCTCCAAGATCGGCCTGGTACCGCAGGAGCTGACGACCAATGCCTTCGAGAGCGTGTGGGCCACGGTGAGTTTCAGTCGCGGGCTGTTCGGCAAGGCGCCGAACCCGGCGCATATCGAGCAGGTGTTGCGCGACCTGTCCCTGTGGGACAAGAGGGACGCAAAGATCATGACGCTGTCCGGCGGCATGAAACGCCGGGTGATGATCGCCAAGGCCCTGTCGCACGAGCCGCAGATTCTGTTTCTCGACGAGCCCAGTGCCGGCGTCGACGTGGAGCTGCGGCGCGATATGTGGCAGATGGTGCGCGACCTGCGGGCCAGCGGTGTGACCATCATCCTCACCACCCACTATATCGAGGAGGCCGAGGAGATGGCCGACCGTATCGGGGTGATCAGCCAGGGCGAGATTATCCTGGTGGAGGACAAGGCCGCGCTCATGCAAAAGCTCGGCAAGAAACAACTGAAGCTGCACCTGCAAAACCCGCTGGCCGTCATCCCGGCGGAACTCGCCGGACACCCGCTGGAACTCTCCGCCGACGGCAGCGAGCTTATCTACACCTATGATGCCCAGGGCAAGCAAACCGGCATCGCCGGCCTGCTGCGCCGGCTGAACGAACACGGCATCGACTTCAAAGACCTGCAGTCGAGCGAAAGTTCGCTGGAGGATATCTTCGTCAGCCTGGTGAGGGCGCGTCCATGAACTGGCATGCCATCCGCGCCATCTATATCTTCGAACTGGCACGCACCGGGCGCACGCTGATGCAGAGCATCGCCTCGCCGGTCATCTCCACCTCGCTCTATTTTGTGGTGTTCGGCTCGGCCATCGGCTCGCACATGGTCGAGATCGACGGCATCAGCTACGGCGCCTTCATCATCCCCGGCCTGATCATGCTGACCCTGCTGACGGAGAGTATCTCCAACGCCTCCTTCGGTATTTACTTTCCGAAATTCACCGGCACGATCTACGAAATCCTCTCGGCACCCGTTTCTTACGTCGAGATCGTCATCGGTTATGTGGGGGCGGCGGCCACCAAGTCGATCATATTGGGGGCGATCATCCTGGCCACGGCACGGGTGTTCATCGCCTTCGAGATTGCGCATCCGCTGTGGATGATTGCCTTCCTGGTGCTCACGGCGGTGACCTTCAGTCTGTTCGGTTTTATTATCGGCATCTGGGCCGAGGGCTTCGAGAAGCTGCAGGTCGTGCCCATGATGATTATTACTCCGCTTACCTTCCTCGGCGGCAGCTTCTACTCCATCCACATGCTGCCGCCGTTTTGGCAGCAGATCACCCTGTTCAACCCGGTGGTCTACCTGGTGAGCGGTTTCCGCTGGAGCTTTTATGGTGTGGCCGATGTCAGCGTGGCCGTCAGCTTGGGCATGACACTGGGTTTTCTGGTGCTGTGTCTTGCGGTGTTGTGGTGGATATTCAAGACGGGATACCGGATCAAGACCTGAGGGCCGGGTCTGTGCTTTAAAGTACCCATCAGCGGGAAAGGGGTATCACCCACGCCTGCCCGGGCAGACCCCTTTCACCGTTCTATCTCCTGAAACTCGTCTGCACCTCTGTGCCCTTCAATACAAACTGGGTCTCACCGATGGGGCTGCAGACTATTTTATCGTAACTCGCCAGCTGGCAGGGGAGGCGATTGATCATGGGCGCCCAGCCAGGTTTCATCTTTTCAGGCAGCGCGCCGAGACCGCCGGCTTCTTCTTCAGAGGATTTGCCGCCGCTACTTAGGATCAAGTCTCTGTAGGTCATGACAAACTGTTTATCGGTGCTGAATTTATCTAAAATCATTTTTATTTTGTAACGATAGTCCCTGGAATTATGCTTGCCGGTTAAAACATCCGTCCAGCACACGATGTCTTCCTTGTTAGTGGAGCATTCGATAACGCGGGCCTCTGGAAATACGGACCCAGGGCTATTTTGTGCCCATCGCTGGTAAACGATCGTATCGATAACGGTTTCCACCTTATTTTCGGGTTGTTGTTCTATTCCAGCGCTACGCCCAGGTTGCGGTGCAGCCGATGGCGTTACTGGCATCGCGGCCGCGATCTTCGCCCTGGGTTCTCGTTTAATCACCTTTTCCGGTTTATTTTTGAGTGCTGTTTTTTCGTCGGTTTGTTTTTTGATGGCTGGGATGGTCACGGCCACGGGTTTATTCACTTTAGCAGGGGCCGGTGCGGCTTGGGTGGACTTCGACACCACTGATTGAGCAACAGGTGTTACGGGTGTGGGCGTCACGGGTGGTGTCGGTGTCACCGCCGACAACCTGGTTTCCTGAGCCTGAACTGCCGCGGGCATTGCAGCCGGATCCTGTTTGCGCGCGCCTTCGTTGGCATGCACCGGTTGGGCATGGCTTGCGGGGAGGGGTTGGTCTGTCGCGGCCGTAGGCGGCAGCGCCGACACTGTTTTGGCCGTGGCAAGGGGGTTCTGTTTATTGGCCACTATCGTTTGCTGTTCCTGCGGCTGACTGGGCTTATCGTTTTTTGTGGCGGGGGCAATAACGAGGAAAATAACGATGGGCGAGAAGCCAGCGACAAAGCCCAGCACGGCCCAGAGCATCAATGACTTGTTGGCGTCAGCGCGCGGCTT
This sequence comes from Gammaproteobacteria bacterium, assembly GCA_043723045.1. GTDB lineage: Bacteria > Pseudomonadota > Gammaproteobacteria > Acidiferrobacterales > UBA6901 > JANNJF01. The sequence goes on from JAYSOL010000385.1 coordinate 3,013, forward strand.
AGATTGCCGAGTGAAGAGTTGTTGTAATTGTTCTAGCATGGTAGTCCACCTGTGTACCGAGCCACGGCATTATTTAAGGTCAGAGTCGATGGTGGTTCACGCTTGCGCTTGGATACCGGTCGTTCCGACGAAGGTTGTATTCTTATGGAATGGGATCAATTTACCCTGACTCCATCGGTTCTGCCAACGGTTCCGCTTGTTAATAGCCGTGTATTAGAGGTTGCCAATATTCCTGCTACCTCGGTGCCGACGCCTCCTGCGCCTCAAGCAATGCATACAGCATGCGGAACAGCGTGCGCCGGTATTTCGACGGGCGATCGGCGGGTTCGTTTTTAATATTGCGCAACAGCGTGCGCAGCGGTTGCGTCTCCACCTCGGGATAGGTGCGCAAGAGTTCGTCCAGGGCGGATGCCTCCGCCAGCAGGCGTTCGCGCCACTGCTCGGTCGCGTGCAGCAGCCGGTCCTGCCGCGCGCTGGTGACGCTGATGGCGTCGAGGTCTTGCGCGAGTCTGTCCGTGTCCACCCCGCGCATGAGCTTGCCGATGTAGCGCAATTGGCGACGCAGACCACCGTGGGCGCTGATGCGTTTGGCCTCGAGCAGGGCCTCTAGCAGGTCGTCGGGTAGGTTGAATTTCCGCAGGCGGGCCTCCGATAGGCGTACCAGACTTTCGCCGGTGGCCTGCAGGGCCTGCATTTCCTGCTTCTTTTGTGTCTTGCTGGGTGGCTGGTCGTCGGTCATGGGGTCGCCAATTTTTGCCATTGTACCCCGGCGCGCGCCGGTCGTGTGAGCGCCGGTGCTTTTATTCCGGCGGGATACGGCTAGAATGAAAACCGGCCCAGGGAGAAAAGGGGGAGGAAAGGGCCTTCACGCTACGGTCTGAGGTTTGCATGCCCGACAATCACACTACACGCAAATACCCAAGGCACCCCTCCGACCTGCCGGTCAAGGTGCTGTTCGAAGAACTGGTGGCGAGCGAGTCGAGCTACCTCAACAATATCAGCGAGGGCGGTCTGTCCTTTAATTCCATGCTGCCTCTGGAGCTGGGTGCGGTGGTCGGTATACGCATCCCGCTCAATAAACCGGTATTCGATTTCGCCGGCCGGGTGGTGTGGTGCGTGAAGAAGGGTCTGGAATACACCATTGGTGTCGAGTTTGTCGGCAGCGATTCGACCTTCCGCCAGCGGGTGGTGGCCATGGTGCAGGGCATCGACGACTACCGCAAGCGGGTACTCGAGCAGGAAGGTCGGCACCTGACCAGCCAGCAGGCGGCCTTGGAATGGATCAGTCACTACGCCGACGACCTCTATGACAAGGCGCCGCCCTCCAAATAATCACCCCGGGTGGCGGGCCGGATCGCCGGCCATCGGCAGGCGCCCGCCACTGGTCCGTCATATCGCTGACGGTTTGCACGCCGCCGCGCACTCTCCGTAGAATGAATCAGGTAGCGAGGTCAGTGGCCTAGTTGCCGTTGCGTCCCCGGGATGAGTCGGTCCCCCAGGGTGATCTGGGCTACATTCGCATTGGTATCTACTATGCCCCTCATCCTGTCCTTCTCCCCGTGGGGGAGAAGGGACGTCGGATTCAGGTCCAAGGCAGCTTGTGTAGAGACCCATGTTTCGCTAGGGAAGGAGCAGAAAATAATGACGACAGGAGAATTCAAGG